>CANGWT010000031.1 GCA_947457745.1 Burkholderiaceae bacterium
AGCTTTTTACAGGATGCTCAATCTCTTATATTTAGTGTTATTGCGATAAATGGAATAGTGGGTAGATTAACCGCACATGCAAAAAATTGCTAAATCTGAATTTAGGGTTATTGAGATACGGGGAATCCTGCATCCGTGATCAGCTCTGCAGCTAGGTCTAGAGAAAGGCTTGTTTCTAGACTAACTACCTGAGTTGCTAGGTCCGCCTGCACCTTGGCTTGCGGGTCTTGCGCCTGAATTGCCCGTGTGACTGCATTAATACAACCACCGCATGTCATTCCTGAAACCTTGAGCGTAAACATATCTACCCTTTCAAAACAGTCAAAAACAGCTGTTAGTGGCTTTTTTTCACCTTGCGGTAGATTATCTTCTACATGAGCACCACAGAATCTTCTAATTCAGAGTTTTATACCCTCGACATTGGCGGAATGACCTGCGCCTCTTGTGTTGGCCGGGTAGAGAGGGCATTAAATAAGATTCCTGGGGTCGAGGCAGCAAGCGTTAATTTGGCGACCGAGCAAGCAAGAATTCGTGTTCATCGGGGCTCATCAAACCTAGCGGAGATTATCGCGCTAGTTCAAAAGACAGGCTACGAAGCCAAAGAGAGCTCCGTCCGGGGCAATCCGGATCAAAAGATTGGCAAGTCATTTTGGGCTGCAGATGGCCTAGGCCGAGTGATTCTGAGTTTTGTACTGTCAGCCCCCCTCTTCTTGCCGATGTTCTTCATGCCTTTTGGCATGCATTGGTCCTTATCAGGATGGTGGCAGCTAGCCTTAGCTACACCAGTCCAGTTCATTTTGGGATGGCGCTTCTACGTAGCGGGCTATAAATCAGTCATGGCTGGTGCGGGCAATATGGACCTGCTCGTAGCCTTAGGTACCAGTGCTGCTTATGGACTCAGTCTATATATCTTGCTCACTTCAAGCCACGCACATGAACTTTACTTCGAGGGATCAGCGGTCATCATCTGCATGGTCTTATTGGGTAAATGGCTAGAGGCACGCGCCAAGCAACAAACTAGTGAAGCGATTCGCGCCCTGCAAAAACTCTGGCCAGCGCATGCCAAAGTTTTAAACCTTGATGTTGAGCTGCAGGGGAATGTGGGTATTGGCGCCGATCAATACCGTGACTTAGCTTTAGAACAAGTACTACCTGGCGATAAGGTCTTCATACTTCCCGGTGAACGCATTCCGGTAGATGGTGTCATTATTTTTGGTAGCAGTCACGTTGATGAATCCCTACTCACCGGCGAAAGCGAGCCCATTAAGAAATCAGTTGAATCAAAAGTCATTGGTGGCGCCTTAAATGGTGAAGGTGTGCTGATAGTGATAGCACAAGCCGTTGGCATTGAAAGCGTGCTCTCAAAAATCATTAACTTAGTAGAAGAGGCACAAACTCAAAAAGCGCCGATTCAAAAGTTAGTTGATCAGGTGAGCGCGATCTTTGTGCCCACCGTGATTGTGCTTGCGCTCATGACTGGCCTAGGCAACTGGCTTTACTTAGATTCCATCTCCATTGCCATCTTGCGCGCCGTATCAGTCTTAGTGATCGCTTGTCCTTGCGCGCTTGGCTTAGCTACTCCAGCTGCAATCATGGCCGGCACTGGCATAGCAGCACGCTTTGGCATTTTGATTAAGGATCCACAAGTATTAGAGCTGGCGCATAAGCTCAATATCGTTGCCTTTGATAAAACTGGCACATTAACGATAGGCAAGCCACGCATGCTCGCCCTACTGCCGTTTGATACATCACTTGCCGATGCTGATCAGATTCTCGCCACTGCTGCTGGCTTGCAATCGGGGAGTGAGCATCCTTTAGCTAAAGCACTACTGGTTTCATCCAAGGAAAAAGGTATCGCACCGATTGCAACGTCATTTAGTAAGGGCTTACCTGGCATTGGGATTGAAGGGATTCCAAGTACTGGTCCATTTGCGGGGCAAACACTACGTTTACAAAGTGTAGCCTCGCTTGAAGCCAGCCCTCCTTACGATATGGTTTTACAAACAGCACAGGCTTATTTTGCACAGGGTCAGACTGTTTCTGTATTGATGAACTCAGGTAGCGAAAGTAATAGAGCGCCCTCACCAATTGCTGTAATTGCTTTTGGGGATGAACTGAAACCAAATGCAAAATCAGCGGTCAACGCATTGCATGCTTTACATATTCGGACAGTAATGCTATCAGGCGATAATTACTCTGCTGCTACTCGCGTAGGAAAAATAATTGGCATTGATGAAGTCTTTGCACAAATTATGCCGAGCGATAAAGCGCAAATGATTCATCAGCTACAAAACCCGCCTGGAGTTCAGAGGCAGTATGTCGCGATGATTGGTGATGGGGTGAATGATGCGCCGGCATTGGCGATGGCGGATGTGGGTATGGCCATGTCTACTGGAACTGATGTAGCGATGCAAGCGGCTGGAATCACCTTAATGCATGGCGATCCTACTTTGGTTGCTGATGCAATTGATATCTCAAAGAAAACTTGGGATAAGATTGCCCAAAATTTATTTTGGGCATTTGCATTTAATACGATTGGCATACCGATGGCAGCTTTAGGTTATTTGTCACCCATGCTAGCTGGCAGTGCAATGGCGCTCTCCAGTTTTTGCGTATTGAGTAATGCCCTGCTCTTAAAGCGCTGGCGCCCTAAGAATGGATGAACTATTTGGAACTCTTGCGCAGCAACTCAATATCGCCGTAAAGGGCGCGGGTCTCTGATTTTGTATTGTCAGTATCCGTAAGCAGTGCAATGCCAATAACATTACCGGGCGCCTCTCCATAAGCCAATTTATAGTCCGCTGCTAAATCCCGCTCGTGCTTGCGCCACTCACCCAGACTATCCCAACCAGAGTCCACCACAATCATCTTCACTCGAGAGGTATGAGCGTTGTTCAGGACAGTATTGACTACATTCTTACCTGACCAGATGTACATCACTGTGGCGTATGGCATTTCTTGACCACTTATTAAGCTGGCCATCTCAAAGGTGAGTTTTTCTTTGAGGGGAAGTTTGGATTTGTTGCCATCAAAGGCCACCAAGATACGCAGTGGTGCATCGTCATGCTGACTATCCGCATTATCTGCTTGAGGTATTGCGCCCACTGCCTTCCACTCCCATTGCAGCCATAAGTTCTGCGCTGAGCGGGGACGAAGCTTTACCGCGAGACCAGATGCCGATGTTTTGGAATTAGCAGCTAGTACCGTACGACCTTGGTATTTCTCAAGTCGGTAAATGGTGTTCTTTTTATAAGGTGCGATGCGATAGAAATGCCAACCATCTGGCATGCCAGCACGTGGCCTCTCTGCGGAGAACTTCGGTAAATCCTCCTGAGCAGGCAAGAGATCCGCATTAAACGCCTGCCCTGCCTCATTCTCAATAGAGTTTCCAGTCAAACCCGCACAGCCTACTAAAGAAATGGCTATGACAGTCAAAAGCAGCAGGGATCGCAAAGGAGTTTTTATAGGCATCCACTTCATTGTCCCAAAGAATGGCTTGCTTAAGTCTAAAATCATCCCATGCGCCATCAATCACCCTCAAGCTGGGCTTTCATTAGCATCTGCATTGCCGCACTGGTGCATTTTGCCCTGGGATTTTCGATTGAGTTTTCTGTCGATGAGGCGCACTACGCCTTATACGCAAAACATCTGGCCTGGAGTTATTTTGATCACCCGCCACTGGTGGGCTGGATTCAGTGGCCACTAGTGAGTCTGACTTCATCCGAGGGAATCATTCGCTTGATTCCGGAATTGCTCTGGGTGCTCTCCACTTTCTTGGTGTATCGAGTGACCATAGAAATTCACCGCTTGATACAAAGACGTCATACAGACTATCTCACTACTACCCTTCCCTCACCAAACCTGTGCGGGTTGATGGCTGTCTTAGCCATCATTGCTGCGCCATTGCCCCACGTTTTAGCAATCGGTCTTTTGCCTGACACCCTGCTTGCACCCTTGAGTTTGGGCTTGATGTTAATGGCCTTACGTTGGACTCGAAAAGAAAATTTTTCCGTTGCCGACTGGATCATTACCGGCTTACTGCTGGGTCTGGCAGGTCTTAGTAAGTACACCGCTGCGTTTACTGCTTTTGCTTTGCTCTTCGTATTTCTAGCTTCGCCCACAAAAGCTTGGATCACCAAGGCAGGCTTTTGGATTGCGGGGGCCATCGCTCTAACGCTGATTAGCCCAGTGCTGTACTGGAACTGGATGCATGATTGGATCTCATTCAAATATCAAATCGCGCATGGCAGTGGCGGCACTTGGGAGTGGCACAGAGTTGCCGCTTTTATTGGCATTCAGATTGCCTGCTTTGGACCCCTATTGCTTTTAGGCATCTACACATTTCTTCAGCATTGCTTCCATACTCAGAAATTAGTTCTCCTTGCCTTAGTTAGCTTCTTCGCAATTCCCTTCGCCATTTTTACTGCGCTATCTGGAGGCGGTAGCCTGCCCCACTGGACGACACCTGCCTGGTTTTGTCTTGCACCATTTGCCGGCATCGGTCTAGCTAAAGCATGGGTTATGCAACATCGCGTGGCAATTCGGATATTACTTATTGGGCAGTTATTCATTTGCTTGATTGGCTTTGGCCTTGTTTTAGCCGGAGGCATTAGTAGCTCAGCATTGAAATCCAACCCTATTGCCGACCTCTACGGCTGGAAGCTTGCCGGCCAGAAAGCAGTTCAGTTAGCGCAAGCCAAGAAAGTGAATGGAATTGCAGTACAAAACTGGACTTTAGGTAGTCGTGCTGCTTGGTATACACAAGCACTTCCAGTCTTTGTAATCGACCAAAGACAGGATCAATTTGACCTTTGGTTTGGTCAATTGCCTGTCGGCGCAAACATCCTACTTATTAACTGGTCAGGAATGCCTTTTAGGCCTCCGGTAGGTAGGAGTCAGGCCTTTGAACAATGTGTACCCCTGGACAGCCTAGAAATCATTCGATTTGGGCGGGTTTTATCCAAATTTGACTTCAGTCTCTGCAATCACTGGCGGGATACTGGTACGGCACCTTAATTACAGTAATTTACGGCCATTTTTGGATCCTTCAGTGCTCGAGGCATTATCCTTACGCCTATGAGATCACAACCCCAAACCACTCCAAAATCCACGTCGGGGTGGAAAGCAATCCTCAAACGGGCTTGGCCCACGATTCGTATTTTGCTGTCGATCGGCCTCTTGTGGAAAGCCACCAGTGGAATTGACTGGCACGCCATTCTAGATTCGGATATACAAATACAGCCAATCTGGTTTTTGGCGGCTTTACTGAGCGCCTCAACTGCCTGTCTTTGTGGCGGTCTTCGTTGGGCAATGTTGATGCGCAAAGTTGGTTTTCAAGGACGTATCAGAAATTATGTGCTGCTCTACTTTGCCGGGGCCTTGGTCAATCAGGGCCTACCAAGCACATTAGGCGGTGACAGCTATCGGGCTATTACTGCCGCTCACTTAGATAAATCTGGCGCTTTGACTGGCGAAAAGGAGTTGAAGGAAGAGCTGCATCATTCTGTTGATTTAGAGCACGCCACACCAAAGTTACGCCTCAGTTTTTCAATGGTCTTGGTGGACCGCCTGATTGGTCTTGCAGGTAATAATTTATTGGGCGGAGTCGGCCTCATTTTAGGAGGCGCCACTCTCGCAGCCTGGGGACAAGATCTTGGCTTCGCAGTAATGGGTGTCATGATTGCTATTGGATTGGTAATTGCTCTTGTTTTGGCCCTGCAGTCGACCTCTCATTTGCTAGAAAAGCTTCTCAATCGCTTTCAAATGACTAATGCCCTACCAGGCATTCGACTGGCATTTGCATGGCCTTTTAATTTGGCACAAGCCAGCTTTGCAGTCTGTATCCATTTACTGCTCATCCTGACTTTCTTCTGTTGCCTTCGAGCCTATGGAGCGGAAGCGCCTATAGCGAGCCTCATGATTGGGCTACCAGCATTAAGTCTATTGCTCATGCTTCCGATCAGTATCTCTGGCTGGGGCTTACGTGAAGCTACGCTCTCATCTGTACTGGCATTGTGGGGAGTCAACCCATCAATGACTGTTTTGGCATCCATTAGTTTTGGTGCTATTACCGTCATATCACTCTTGCCCGGCACCTATTTTTTATTAAAACGGAAATAATTTTTTAGAGCCCAATATGAGTATTAGCGTCAACACTATGCGCACCATCGACCATCTGGTTGGGGTGCCGCTATGCGCAGTAATTAGTCCTCTGGTAGCAATCATTGATGGTATAAAAAATAGCTTTAGTCGGCAATTAAGTGAACCCAAAAAAATACTGTTTATTGAACTCTCTGAAATGGGTAGCGCGATACTCGTGGACCCCGCTATGCGTAACGCACAGTCTCGTGGTGCTGAATTATTTTTCTTAATCTTTAAAAGTAATTGCGCCAGCCTCACTTTATTAAATACGGTCAAGCCTGAGAATATTTTCACAATTGATTCATCTAGCTTGGGTAGCTTAGTTCAAGACACTCTGAAATTCCTAGTGCTTGCCCGAAAACATCAGATTGATACTGTCATTGATTTGGAGTTGTTTTCACGCTTTACCGCACTACTCACCGGACTTTGTGGTGCACGTCGTCGCGTGGGTTACCACATCTTTCATGGTGAAGGTTTATGGCGCGGCTTTATGCTGACACGCAAAGTACATTACAACCCGCATATTCACATTACCAAGAATTTTCTGTCTCTGATTCATGCGGCATTTGCCAAGGACATTGAAGTACCGTTTAGCAAAATCCATATTGCAGACTCAGAAGTTCATCTAGAGCAAGCGGTAATAGACTCGGTGGTGTTAGGCAAAGTACGAGATCGTATTGAAAAGCTGGCTGCAGATAGCGGTATTCAATTTAAGCAAGGTCAGCAACGTCTGATTTTGGTAAATCCCAATGCTAGCGACCTGTTGCCACAAAGGCGTTGGGCTCAACAGCGCTTCTCTGAGCTGATCCAAGGATTAAATCAACGCTATCCCCATGATCTCATTCTGATTACTGGCTCCCCAAGTGAATTTAACTATGTTGAAAAAGTCCGTGCAGTTGCCAATATTAAAAATGCTCTGAACTTTGCGGGCCAAGTGAGCTTTGCAGAATTGCCACCGCTCTACACACTGTCTGATGTGATGGTCACCAATGATTCTGGGCCGGGTCACTTCTCCGCTGTCACTCGATTGCGAACGGTCGTCCTCTTCGGACCAGAAACGCCAGCGCTTTATGGCTCTATTGGTAAATCGATTGCAATTACCGCCGATCTGGCATGTTCACCCTGCGTTAGTGCGGCTAATCATCGCAAAACACCGTGCCATGACAATGTCTGCATGCAAGCCATTAGCGTCGCTCAGGTGCTAGAGAAGATGGCGCATCAATTAAATGAAGCCGATCAAGAGCGGACGCGTTAATTCGCATGACTGAGCAGCGCAAATCGGTTTTAGCAATTGTTTCAATTTGGGTTTGGTGCATTCCACTTCTGCCGCTTTGTTTAGCGATCGTCATTTACTTTGGCGAATTACAAACTCCGACATTTTTATTTATTAATCGTTACACCCAGTTTTTTCCAGATATTTTATGGGCTTGGCTCACTTTTATTGGTAATGGCTGGGGCATCTTTGCATTGTGCTTCCCACTCTTACTGCTAGCGCCTCGATTACTGAGTGCTGGACTTTTGGCATCTTTGATTGGCGGTAGCATCAGTCAAATCATCAAGCCTCTATTAGAACTTCCACGTCCCGCTGGAGCACTAGCTTTAGAAGACTTTTATCGTATCGGTGAACCGCTATTACATAGAGCAATGCCCTCTGGTCATACGCTGACTGCTTTTGCGGTAGTTTCCGGAATCTACTTTGCTAGCGATCGAGATAAAAGAGCCTCTTTGTGGTGGGTCTTTATCATTGCAAGTTTTTCAGGTATCTCTCGTAATGCGCTTGGCGCCCACTGGCTCACTGATGTGTTAGCAGGCTGCGCTATTGGACTGTGGTCCGGAATGCTGGGGGCAATATTGGTCGGATTTATTCCAGAGAAGCAGATGGCAGCTAATCAGATTGGGCCTCGCTTGCTTGCTCTAGGTGGACTTGCAACTATTTATGTTCTCCTTACGGAAAGCCTAGACTCAGAACTCAACCAATCTTTGCAATACGCATGTGTGGCATTAATTAGCATTACTTTAGCTTTGTTTATTAAAGCACAAAAAACCAAGGCTATATAAAGATGTTTAGTTATCGCCATGCTTTTCATGCGGGCAGTCATGCCGATATTCTGAAGCATCTCGTGATGATTCATTTAGTTCAATATCTACAAGAAAAGCCTGGCGCCCTGACTATTATCGATACGCATGCTGGTGCTGGCATCTATAGTCTGATTGATGGCTTTGCGGCAGTCAGCAAAGAAGCAGATCAAGGCATTTATCGCTTGTCTCAGTTTGCAAAGAGCAATGCCGTAAGCTCAGGTATTGCCAACTACCTTGAGTGTATTCTTTCTGAGAATACTGACAACGATATTACGATTTATCCCGGCTCTCCATTTATCTTGGCGCGCTTACTGAGAACACAAGATCGCCTGAAGCTGTTTGAGTTACACCCCAAAGAGATTGATATCCTGCGCCACAATATCAGCCAGCTCAAGCAAGCTAAGCAAGTCGACATTTATGCAGAAGATAGCTTTGCAAGACTTAAAGGCTTAGTGCCACCACCCAGTAGACGTGGTCTGGTATTGATTGACCCTTCTTATGAAGATAAGCAAGACTATCGTTATCTCGATAACGCGATCGAAGAAGCCTTACATCGCTTCGCTACGGGTTGCTATGCAATTTGGTACCCATGCCTCTCCAGAAGGGAATCAGCATCTCTACCAGACCATATGAAAAAGATTGCAGCAAGCCATAAACGTTCTTGGTTGCAAGTTGAACTTCGCGTTGAGAATGCCCCCAAGGAGCGCCGGCTTCAGGCTAGCGGCATGTTCATCATCAATCCGCCATGGACTCTTGAAAAGCAATTGGCTGAAAGTCTGCCAATGCTGATTATGGCACTAGCTCAAGGCGATGGCGCCAAATATTTACTCAAGAGCTTCGAGGCTTAAGTCTTAATTGCGCACCCGAATCATAACCTCGTTGCGGCGCATAAAAGGAAGTGTCCAGGGCGGGTTGTAGCGCGCAAACTGTGATGGGCCAACAGCTTGCATATTCTTGGCCTTAATCCAATCTTCAAGCGCTTTGGTTTTTTCCAAAACTGTATCTTCGCTATAAAAACCAGAGAAAGTAATTGCTGCCCTATTCTCTGCAGGCAACTGCCTAATTTTGACTTGAGAATTTAAGGGTTTGGGTAAAGTGTCTAGGGTGTATTCAGAGGGCATGACAAACGATACGGCCCATTGATTGGCGACACCCTTTTCAGACTTAGCAGCTTCAATACCAACGGGAGCGGTCATCGCAATTTTTGTACTTTTCTGCTGATCACTTGACTCTATTCCAACCGGGGTAGTCATCGCAATTTTTTCATTCACTTGGTTTTGACCAAAGATGAAGGCAGCTATTAAACGAAAACCTTGGCTTGAGGCTGCATCCAAATCACCCTCTACCTTGACCTCAGCAATCAGCTGTGGGGCATAGGCCCGTAACTCAAATGGCCCTGATTTTTCTAGGAGGGTATATTTTGGCTCTTCAGTTGCCATTGTGCTGCTTGCGATCAGAATACTGCTTAAAAAGATGAGTACTTTCAAAGAGGGTCCTAAGTGATTCATGCGTTACCACGAAGTATTAATACTAAAACCTGCCGTACGATATTCAATGTGCGCTTGCGCACCCACTGGTAATGTTAACTTTTCAGCCTGATGCCCAAAAGGAAGATTCGTTAATATTGGAATACGACTTGGAAGGCGTTTACGGATAGCTTCAATAGCGCCATCTAAGTTATACCCACGATCGTTATCGTATAGGCGATAAGCAGAGAAGCCGCCAAAAAGAATTGCGCTTTGATTAGACAGCACACCTGCATCAAGCAATTGCATTAGCATGCGTTCGATCCGATAAGGATGCTCATTCACATCTTCAAGAAATAGAATGCCCCCCTTAGTTTGCTCATGACTTGGCAAATAAGGGGTGCCCACTAAACCAGATAGGACAGTGAGATTGCCACCCCAGAGCATGCCTGAGCATTGATCCTCTGCCTGCTTGAGATATTGCTGTGTTGCAGTGATATTGCATTGTAATGAACGCTTTGTTATTGCTTCTTGAAAATGCTGCCACATAAATGCATTAGGTGTAATGCCTTCACCCTGCTCACCCTGACAGGCAAAGTCGAAGTTCAGCATTGGTCCTGCTAGTGTGATAGCTCCAGTCTTTGCCAGCAAGCCTAACTCAAATACTGTGAAATCACTGTGGCCACAAATCTGCAGCCCATTTTGAACAGCCTTAGCAATGCCAGCCCAGTCGATATCAGGAAGTAAGCGATGTAAGCCATAGCCACCTCGCATGGCAACAACTACTAGCTGTGGAGGAAGCTTTGCAAGCTGATTGATTTCAGCTAAGCGTTGCGCATCAGTACCAGCAAAACGCTGCTCAACTCGAGCCACACAATCAGTATTTAAAACTTCGATCCCCTGCTGCCCTAACCAGCGAATACCAGCTTCAGGACTACGAGCATCAAGACTGGCCCCTGATGGAGCAATCAAATGGATTTGCTTCAACGTCGCTCCTTAAAAAATTGACGCAATATCTGGCCACACTCTTCGCTCATAATGCCACCCTCGACTTGGGTCTGGTGGTTAATTTGCTTTTCTGAGAATACATTGAGAACACTACCTGCCGCACCTGTTTTTGGATCACTAGCACCAAATACGACTCGATCTACCCTGGCATGCAACATCGCACCTGCGCACATGGTGCAGGGCTCTAAGGTCACATAGAGGGTTGTCCCAGGCAATCGATAGTTTGCCTCTGATTGAGCAGCCCCTCTTAAAACAAGCATTTCAGCATGAGCACTGGGATCACTATTGGAGATAGGCTGATTGAAGCCCTTAGCAATTACTTTGCCATCGCGCACCAATACGGCACCAACCGGTACCTCGCCAGCAGAAGCAGCGAGAATAGCCTGCTCTATAGCTTGCTGCATGTATTGGCGATCAAGCTCAGCTTGCATGGTCAATTGAATTGATGCTTATGAATGCGAAACGTCTGCCCAACAATTGGGAGTTTCATAAAGGCGAATTAATGATAGCCTCAGCCGACCATCAAATGCCTCAGTAAATACAGGTTGCAAGAGCCTGAAGGCAGCACTGGCCAAGTTCTCTACCGTGGGAACATGATCCATCACGACAGTTTTATGATTCGGAATAGAATTCAAATAAACTACTAAACCAACATCTTCTTTTGCAACTAAAAAGGCATGATCCCAAGGCTCAACCACATACTGATTGGTAAGGCGCTTAATCTCCCCAAAGTCCAAAACCATACCGTCATCTGCTTTGCCAGGGTGATCGGCAATGACACCCATCAAGGTCACTTCAATTGCATAGCGATGACCATGCAAATGGCGACACTGACCATCATGATTTGGAATACGATGGCCCGCATCAAACTCTAGTCTCCTGGTAATCGAAATAGCTTCTTGCTGAGTAGTCATGTTTACTTTTCTAAAAATTCACTTTCTGATACTGGCTAGCGAATACCAATCATTTTATGAGTCTGCACACTTAAACGCCACAAAGGTCGTTTTTGACATAACTTGATCGCCAAGGCCAAGTTTTCTTGAAGCTGAGGTCCATCCATCGCCTGCAAGAAACGATTGCGATAGTCCATCTTTTCAAATCTGGCTAGGAGTGTTTCAAGGGGGGTATGACCTACTTGAGGAATGACCACCTTAATTTCATCCGCCTGAAGGACGATCAGTTCAGAACCTGCTTTAGGACTAACACAAACCCAATCAACTCCTTTGGGCACTTTAATCGTTCCATTCGTTTCGATAGCAATGGCAAACCCTATTAGATGAAGCGCATCGATTAACGCAGCATCTAACTGGAGTAAAGGTTCGCCACCAGTGAATACTACATAGCGTTGCTGTGGTCCAGCAGCGGTGCTATTCCAAGTTTTTTCAATAGATTCGGCCAACTGGGAGGCAGTTTCAAACTTACCTCCGCCTATGCCATCAGTCCCTACAAAGTCGGTGTCACAAAACTGGCAAACCGCTGTTGTACGATCTTCCTCGCGACCACTCCAAAGATTGCATCCAGCAAAACGACAAAATACTGCTGCGCGACCAGTGTGGGCGCCCTCACCCTGCAGGGTTGGAAAGAGTTCTTTAACGGTATACATAGCTAAGCACTGATTTTAAGCGCTTTACTTACTTCCAGGACACAAGTTCCCATTCCAAATAGTCCTCCCAGAGGGCATTACCCCAAAACATTCCAGCCCAAAGATATCGACCAGAGCTACGCCTGATGACCCAACGACCAATTTCCGGAGAAAACCAGACATCTTCCTTGCGAATATTAGCAACTCGTGAGAAGTCATTGCTAGTAAAGAATGGCATCTCATTACGATAGAGTAAGGTATTAAATTCACCCGCAGGAACGTTCACGCGCTCCCATTTCAATGCATCGATATTTAAGCCTAAGTAATAATCATTATCAGGATAAGCAACTACTTGATAGCGATTTTGATAGGCACCAGACCAACCGGAGACCAATTGCTCAGGCCACAAAGGCATAGGCTGCAAAAACTTTTGCGGGGGACTCCAATGAGGAACTTGCAGAATAAAACCCCAAGGCTGCTGGATTTCATCAGGCAAGCGTCCGTACTTAATCCCGGTTCGCTCAATCCGAACTTGCTGACCAACAGCAACAACTTTTTCTGTGACAACATCCACAATCTCTTGATTAAAAACATTGCGAACGTTGTATACCCATTGTTGGCTTACTTGAGGCGCTCTCACCTGTGGCGGATTTACCGGTTGAGGTATGGCTACACCATTTGGATAAGGTTGTGCAGAAATACAAGCCACCAACAATACCGGCAAAAGTATAAAACTGATTTTTTGCAATAGCTTCACTTAAACGAAGTAAGTTGCCACTGATAACTGCCTTCCAAAATCACAGCTCCCATTTGCCCCTGAAGTTGATAAGAACCAGAAGTTTCTCGAGCAACCCAGCGACCAATCTGCGGCACAAACCAAACAGTCTCTTTGCGGATGCAATCTACTTTATTAGGATCTTCACTCTCATAGTTAATCAGGCTCTGAAAACGCAATGCCACAAACTCACCCGCTGGAACTGTAATTCTCTCCCAACCCTGTACGCTCATGTATTCTTGCCAACCCATTCTTAATTCAGAATATCCAGCAATGCTGTATTTAGACCTGAGCTGTTTTGTCGATGTCGTGGAGAGCGTTTCTGGCCATAGCGGTAAAGGTGGATTGAAGTTCAGTAAGCGCGGCCACTGAGGATCTGTTGAAACCATACCCCATGAAGACTGAATTTCATCAGGCAGTCGTAATCCATTTGCTGTGGAACGCTCAAGCACAATAGTTGTACCAATACTCGCAACTCGCTCATTAATGACATCTAGCGTTTTGCCATCAAAGATATCTTTTTTAATATAAGTCCATTCTTGCCCTACTTGAGGAGGACGAACTATTGGTAATGGTTTTGGCTGAGCTACTGGTGTGCCATGCTCATAAGAGAGACCACCGCAGGCTACTGGTGCCAATGCAGTACTAGCAATAAAGGTTCGACGGGATAGATTCATAGATGGACTAGGATTTTGAGTTACATGAAATTGAAATCTATTCTGAAAGTTTATACATAGCCCAAAATTTTGGCTATCTTATTTCGTGGCACAGAAGCTTTAGGAATATTCGGCATCTCAAACCAATCATGGGCCTTTACCTCAAATCCTAAGCCATGCATGAAGTTATAAATCGCCTTCTTCAAACCAACACCCAGCGCATCATGATCCACACCAGTTGGGTCTATAAAAGAAATATCATTCTTTGCAAAAGAAATAGGGGGTAATGGGACAAGCTCAATTCCATAATCTGCTGGGTCAAGCCCTACTGGCGAATGTACGGTACATGTGAAACGATGAAAAAATCCACTCTGAATACAGCCGTTTTCAAATAACTGACGAACATACTCCAAGGCATCTACTGTTTCTTGAACGGTTTGGGTTGGAAAGCCATACATCAAATAGGCATGGACCAAAATCCCGGCATCAGAAAAACCTTTGGTCACTTCAGCCACCTGATCAACTGAAACCCCTTTTTTCATGAGATTGAGTAGCCTGTCGGAAGCTACCTCTAAGCCGCCAGACATAGCTATGCATCCACTTTGCGCGAGCAATTCGGATAACTCAGGAGTAAAGGTCTTTTCAAAACGAATATTGCCCCACCAAGAAATGATTACC
>CANGWT010000032.1 GCA_947457745.1 Burkholderiaceae bacterium
GCCATACCAAAGTCATGGCAACGATGCTCAACAAACATATCCCACTCTTCAAAGGTGCCAGCATCTAGCAAGAGCTCAATACGCTCGCGTGCAGTCAGCTTACCTTTGGAGTGCTGAGCAGCTATACGCTTTTGCCCGCCACCTAATCTAGCGAGCTCGCGCTTAGCTTCAAGCTGTTGAATGATTTCCTTCATAACTACTCCTTAGAAAAATTCGTGGCCCATTGCCTCGAGCAAACGTCTTGCAGCAACCGAAGCGGCCATAGCTCCTTGATTAACCTCGGCGCTCAGAGTGGGCAAAAGTGCTTGTACTGCTGGGTGATTCTGAAAAGCATTCTTGAGGCCTGCATCAATCCGATCCCACATCCAAGCTTCGGCTTGTTGCTTACGGCGAGTTGCTAGCTGACCATTCGCATTTTGTAGTTTCTGAAAATGCAGAATTTTTTCCCAAAGCTCAGGAACGCCATTACCCTCTAAGGCACTCATAGTCATGACAGTGGGATGCCAATTCTCCAAATGATGTGAGGCGTGATCAGGGTTACCTTGAAAGCCTAATAGTCGCAATGAGCTCGTGATAAATAATTGCGCGCGCATGGCGGCATCAGGATCGATATCGACCTTGTTAATCACAATTAGATCGGCAATTTCCATTACACCTTTTTTAATTGCCTGAAGATCGTCGCCTGCATTGGGTAGTTGCAATAAGAGGAACATATCCGTCATGCCGGCAACTGCAATTTCACTTTGACCTACGCCTACGGTTTCAACAATCACAATGTCGAATCCTGCTGCTTCGGCAACCAACATCGCCTCACGAGTTTTCTCGGCTACGCCGCCCAATGTACAGGATGAAGGACTCGGACGAATAAAGGCGTTATCCAGAACTGATAGCCTCTCCATACGAGTCTTATCGCCCAAAATAGAGCCGCCCGATAAACTCGATGATGGATCAATAGCCAGAACCGCAACGCGATGACCTTTTGCAATTAAATCTAAGCCTAGCGTTTCGATGAGAGTAGATTTGCCAACACCTGGCACACCTGATATACCTAAGCGAAATGACTTGCCCGTCTTTGGCAATAAAGTATTGAGAACCTCATCCGCACGTTGACGATGATCCATGCGGGTGGATTCAAGCAAAGTAATGATCTTGGCCAATGCTCGACGCTGCGCCGATGAGGGCGCACCGGTGAGGTCATTCACTAAGGCTTGGTCTACTGCATTGAGCATACTGATTTCTTTTTTTAAAGTTAATCAGGTTTTGCAGATTTGCGAATCTGCTCAAGCACATCCTTAGCAGATGCTGGAATCGGAGTACCTGGGCCATATATGCCCTTGACCCCAGCCTCATATAAAAAATCATAGTCTTGCCTTGGAATCACTCCGCCCACGAAGACAATGATGTCGTCGGCACCCTGCTTTTTCAATTCAGCAATGATGGCAGGAATTAAAGTCTTATGACCTGCTGCTAAAGTAGAAACCCCTAAAGCATGAACATCATTTTCGATGGCTTGTCGCGCACACTCTTCAGGAGTTTGGAATAAAGGCCCAATGTCCACGTCAAAACCTAAATCAGCAAAGGCGGTCGCAACTACTTTAGCGCCACGATCATGGCCATCCTGACCAAGCTTGGCAATCATCACGCGTGGACGACGACCAAAATCTTTTGCGAAATCAGCGATCTCGACTTTCAATTTATCCCAGCCTTCAGCTGAGTCATAAGCGGCTGCATACACACCGGTCACCTTTTGAGTATCGGCGCGATGGCGCCCGTAAACTTTTTCTAATGCATCAGAAACCTCGCCAACTGTAGAGCGCAAACGTATCGCTTGCACAGCTAATTCCAATAGGTTGCCAGTATTTTCTTCTGCGGCTTTAGTCAATGCTTTTAATGAGGCATCTACTTTCTTGGAGTCACGCTTTGCCTTAATGTCTTTTAAGCGGGCCACTTGGCTTTCTCTAACCTTGTCGTTGTCAATCATCAAAACATCAACCAAGTCCTCTTTTCCAAGCTTGTATTTATTGACACCGACAATCACATCAGAGCCTGAGTCGATCTTTGCTTGCTTCTCAGCGGCTGCCGCTTCAATCTTGAGCTTAGCCCACCCACTTTCGACCGCCTTAGTCATACCGCCCATGGCATCAACTTCTTGAATAATGTCCCAGGCTTTATCAGCCATCTCTTGAGTGAGATTTTCCATCATGTAAGAGCCGGCCCATGGATCAATCACGCTAGTGATATGGGTTTCTTCTTGCAGAATTAATTGCGTATTACGAGCGATACGGCTAGAAAACTCAGACGGTAAAGCAATCGCTTCATCAAAGGAATTGGTATGTAATGATTGAGTGCCACCAAATACAGCGGCCATTGCTTCAACTGTGGTGCGAACGACATTGTTATACGGATCCTGCTCAGTTAAAGACCAGCCAGATGTTTGGCAGTGTGTACGCAACATCAACGACTTTGGATTCTTTGGCTCGAAGGACTTCATAATTCGCCACCATAGAAGACGTGCAGCACGTAACTTAGCGACCTCTAGATAAAAGTTCATACCAATAGCAAAGAAGAATGAGAGACGGCCAGCAAAGCCGTCTACGTCCAAGCCTTTTGCCAAAGCAGTCTTGACATACTCTTTACCGTCAGCCAATGTAAATGCCAATTCGAGCACTTGATTTGCGCCTGCCTCTTGCATGTGATAACCCGAAATCGAGATCGAGTTAAATTTCGGCATGTGTTTGGCGGTGTATTCAATAATGTCGCCGATAATGCGTATCGAAGGCTCTGGTGGATAGATGTAGGTATTGCGCACCATGAACTCTTTCAGAATATCGTTCTGAATCGTGCCTGAGAGCAGCTCTTGCTTTACCCCCTGCTCTTCACCAGCAACGATATAACCCGCTAACACTGGCAATACCGCCCCATTCATCGTCATTGAAACGGATACCTTGTCCAGTGGAATCCCGTCGAACAAGATTTTCATATCTTCTACTGAGTCAATAGCAACGCCTGCCTTACCAACGTCACCAGTCACGCGCGGATGATCAGAGTCGTAACCACGGTGAGTCGCCAAGTCAAAAGCAACAGAAACACCCTGGCCACCTGCATCTAGCGCCTTGCGATAAAACGCATTGGATTCTTCTGCAGTTGAGAAACCAGCGTACTGGCGAATGGTCCAAGGACGCACTGAATACATGGTTGCTTGGGGCCCACGTACGAATGGCTCAAAACCTGGCAAAGAATGTGTGTACTGAAGACCCTCAGTATCTTGGGCTGTGTATAACGCTTTGAGATGAATGCCGTCTGGCGTTTGCCAACCTAATTTATCAACATCGCCATTTGGCGCTGATTTTTGGGCTGATTTTTTCCAAGCATCTAAATCGCAATCTGGCACATTGGGCCATGCATTGGATGAATTTGATACAGACTTTTTCTCACTTGCACTCACAAGGCACTCCCGGTTGGCTTTTTTGCATCGTCGCTAATTTTGTAAGTCTATTCTGCTTGACTTTTCAGAATTTGTCAAGATAATGTATACATAATTATGAATACAAAACTAATAAACAGGCCCTTGTACGAAGATGTTGCAGAGAGATTGAGAGAGCAAATCTTCTCTCATGAATTAGCACCTGGAAGCTGGCTAGATGAGCAAAGCTTGGCTGCTGCCTTTGGAATTAGCCGTACACCCATGCGTGAGGCCATTAAGGTGCTTGCTTCCGAAGGTCTCGTAACAAGCAAAATGAATAAAGGATCGTATGTCACCGAAGTTGATAGGCGTGATTTAGAGCAAATCTTTACTGTTCTCTCACTTTTAGAGGGTCAAGCAGCTAAAGAAACAGCAATCAATGCTACTGAGGCTCAGTTAACCCAATTGGATGATTTGCATCACCGCCTCGAAAAGGCCGCAGCAGATCGCGATATTGGGCAGTTTTTTGAATTTAATGTCAAATTTCATGAATTAATCCAAGAAATTGCAGGAAATAAGTGGATGAACGGGGTTATTGATGACCTGCGTAAAGTACTTAAGCTCCAAAGGCGTGATTCTTTAAGTAGAGGGGGTCGACTTTTAAGCTCGCTACTTGAGCATAGAGAAATTCTTCAGGCTATTCTCAAAAGAGATCCCATAGCAGCGGAACTAGCTATGCGCAATCACCTCGCTAGAGGACTTGAGGCCACAAAATAAGAGATGCACTCAAAAGCCATAAAGAACAAAGGCTTGGGTAATAAATCCAAGCCTTTTGAATTAAATCCGGCTAATCAGGAGAATTACTTCTTAACAACAAAGTTTCCTGGCAATTTAGCGATATAAGCAGCCATGTCGAGAAGATCTGCATCGCTATAGGGCTTAGCCTGAGAAGACATTACGGCATTATTACGGCCAAACTGCAGGTTAGAGCCGCCAACTTGGTAAGCGCGTAAGGCATAGTAAAGATAATCAGCATGCTGACCCGCCAACTTTGGATAAGCAGGCAAGATTGGCGCATTAAGCCCGGCACCATGGCAAGAAGCACAGTTGCCCTTCTCAACGAGAGCCTGACCTTTTTCAGCACTAGCTGCTTGAGCTAGACCAATACTGGACAACAAAATAGCGGTAATTAGTGCGAATTTCATAAACGTGCCTCTAAAGATCACTTCAATGGGTTATTTGGTGAGCTGGCAGTTTGCGCAGCATAGTATTCGCCGAGATCAGCCATGTCTTGATCAGACAAGCTGCCCGCAATCGAACGCATCGTTGGATGCTTTCTTTCACCTTTTTTGTATGCTGCTAAGGAACTAGCAATGTATGCAGCATTTTGACCACCAATCATTGGGACTTTGTATACCAAAGGATAGTCAGCGCGGTAGTCAGGGATGGCGTGGCAACCAATACAAAGCCAAACCTTGCCTTGTCCAGCTTGGGCAGAACCTTTAAGGTCTTGAGCTTGAGCAGCGAATCCGGCAAAAGCCAAACCAGCGCAGAGAGTCAATTGGGAAAGAATGAGGTGTTTTTTCATAGAAATCATTATTAATGAGTTTGATTCAAATCAATTTGGGAAGAGTATAGCGGAGACGAGCCAAGAGACCCTGTTTTTACCCCCTGAAATGAGTAAAACGCAAAAAATATCTGCCCTTTTACCTATACTTGAAGGCTATTCACAGACAAATTGATTGCCCTCATGATGACTAAAATCCAATCCCGCTTCGATGGCTCACAAAGCTATGTAGCAACTGATGACTTGAAATTAGCAGTCAATGCTGCAATACAACTTCAGCGCCCTCTGTTAATCAAAGGAGAGCCGGGAACAGGCAAAACCATGCTAGCCGAGGAAGTGGCTGCAGCCTTAAACATGCCGTTGATGCAATGGCACATTAAATCAACCACTAAGGCTCAACAAGGCTTATATGAATACGATGCAGTCAGCAGACTAAGAGACTCCCAGCTTGGCGATGAAAAGGTGAATGACATTCGCAATTACATTGTTAAAGGCGTTCTTTGGCAGGCATTTGAAGCAGATGAACCCGTTGTTTTGCTGATTGATGAGATTGATAAAGCAGATATTGAGTTCCCGAATGACCTTTTGCGAGAAATCGACCGTATGGAGTTCTACGTATACGAAACTCGTGAGTTGATCAAAGCGAAGCACCGCCCTCTTGTCATCATCACTTCAAATAATGAAAAAGAATTGCCAGATGCATTTTTGCGTCGCTGCTTCTTCCACTACATCTCTTTTCCAGATGCAGGAACAATGCAGAGCATTGTTGATGTCCACCATCCGAACATCAAGCAAGAATTATTAGAAGCGGCGCTTCAATCTTTTTATCAAATCCGCTCTTTACCAGGCCTAAAAAAGAAACCCTCTACTTCTGAACTCATTGATTGGTTAAAGCTATTGCTTTCAGAAGATATTCCTGCCGAGGCTCTACATAGCGGTGATGACAAAATTACGATCCCGCCGCTCCATGGAGCGCTTCTAAAAAACGAGCAAGATATTCATCTCTTTGAGCGTTTGGTGATGATGAACCGCAATCACCGCTAATCTCATGGGCCGATATTTTTCAATAGCCTAATCATGTTGATTCAATTCTTTCTCAATCTCAAAGAGGCCAAGGTTCCTGTATCCGTGCGGGAATTTTTAACATTGCTAGAAGCTTTAAAAGTAGGCGTCATTGAACCCTCGATTGATGAGTTTTATCAATTGGCAAGGATGACCTTAGTCAAGGATGAGCAGCACTTTGATCGCTTTGATCAAGTATTCGGCTCCTACTTCAATGGTGTAGAGCAGATCATGGCCTTAGCCCCTGATATCCCTTTGGATTGGCTTGAGAAAAAATTACAACGCGTATTAACTGAAGAAGAAAAAGCGGCACTCAAAAAGCTGGGTGGGCCTGAAGCTTTACAAAAGCGTCTTCAGGATCTGATGAAGGAGCAAAAAAAATGGCATGGTGGTGGTAATAAATGGATTGGCGCAGGAGGTTCATCACCCTTTGGGCATAGCGGTTTCCACCCAGAGGGCATTCGAATTGGTGGCGAAAGCGCAGGCAATCGTACAGCCATCAAGGTCTGGGAAGCCCGAGAATTTAAAGACTACGACAGTGATCTTAGCCTGGGAACGCGCAATATCAAAATGGCTTTACGGCGCTTACGTCGTTTTGCCAGAGAAGGCTCTAGTCTTGAGTTGGATCTGAATAAGACCATTCATTTTACTGCTGCGAATGCGGGAATGCTCGACATTCAAATGCGTCCTGAACGTCATAACCAAGTCAAAGTCTTATTGCTGATGGATGTGGGTGGATCAATGGATGATCATATTGCGCGCATCTCTGAATTATTTACCGCCGTCAAAACAGAATTCAAACACTTGGAGTATTACTACTTTCATAACTGCGTATATGAACATCTCTGGCAAAGTAATCGCCGCAGACGCGATCAAGTTAGCGCAACCCAAGACATCATTAATAAGTATGGCCCCGACTACAAACTCATTTTCATTGGAGATGCCACTATGTCTCCTTATGAGATTTTGAGTCCTAATGGATCGGTTGAGTACAATAATCGGGAAACTGGAGCATCCTGGATTAATCGCCTCATTGACCACTTCCCTCACTTTGCCTGGCTCAATCCAGAGCCAGAATCAGTTTGGCAATATCGACAATCGATCGATATCATGAAAGGCCTCATGAAAGACCGCATGTATCCTGTGACCTTAAACGGTCTCGAGAATGCCATGCGTCAACTATCAAAGTAATCCAGTAAGATTTGCTTAAACCTTTTTTATATATCTTTTTTCTACTGAAACTCTATGACAAATCACATTAGCGATCGCCTGAAAACTTTGGGTATTGACTTACCTCTGCCTGGACCACCTGCTGCCGCCTATGTCATGGCTGCAACGACTGGCAATACCGTTTTTCTATCGGGCCATATTGCCAAGCAAGATGGCAAGCCCTGGGTTGGCAAGCTGGGTCTTGATATGGACACTGAAACCGGTAAAGCTGCAGCTAAATCTATTGCGATTGATTTAATTTCCACACTACAAAATCACTTAGGCTCGCTCGATAAAGTAAAACGCATAGTCAAAGTGATGGGTTTAGTGAATTCGACCTCTGAGTTTACAGAACAACACTTAGTGATTAACGGTTGCTCAGAGTTACTCCTTGAAGTATTTGGCGATGCAGGAAAGCATGCGCGTAGCGCATTTGGTGTGGCGCAAATCCCTCTGGGTGCTTGTGTTGAAATCGAGCTGATTGCAGAGATTTAAGAACTAAATAGATTTAAATTGTGTCTTTGGATATCTTCCGGTGTGTCGACATCCATTATGAATGCCTGATTGGTGGTATCCATAAACCTAATCTTATTGGGATGGGTATCCATATAGGTTCTGCACACCATATCTGAGTTAGATAGCACATCCGAGACGGCTTGATAGGAAAATAAGACAGGATTACCGCGCCTTTCATCTACCATCGGCAGAATGATTTCCTGACCATCTTCTCGCTTAGCGTATTCATCAAGCAATTCTTGTATTTCCTTTACACCAACTTCAGGCTGATCAGAAAGTGCAAGTAGCAAGACATCAAAGTCAGCTTGAAGTGATTCCAGACCCAAGCGAACAGAGGATGGCTGACCCTCTTCTGGTGAGATATTTCTAATCATCTTCATTGGATGAGCCAAAGAGGCATTCATCTTTGCGATCTCAGACTCAATCAACTGAGCATGAAAGCCAGTGACCACGATGAATTCGACAAGACTTAATCCTTGAATTGCACTTGAAAAACGCTCTAAAAGGGTCTTGCCATCCCGGTGAAGCAAGGCTTTCGGATAGCAACCAAGCCGACTCCCCTCACCCGCTGCTAACAGCAGCACAGCTATACGTAATTTTGAATCTTGGGATGATGGGCTAGAACTTGTCATTAGGGTGATAATAATTAGATTACTAGCAAGAAATAATAAATACAAAAATTAAATATAAGAAATTAAAGACAGGACATGAATAGCACTGATTTAAGCGTGTTAAAAGCCGCGGTAGATTGGCTCAAATTGGGCCATCCTGTTGCCATTGCCACAGTTGTCCAGACATGGGGCTCCGCTCCCAGACCTGTCGGCTCCTGGCTGGCTATTCGAGGCGATGGGCAAGTCACCGGATCAGTTTCTGGTGGATGTGTCGAGGATGACCTAATTCGCCGAGTGCAAACCGAAATCTTGACTCGAGACTTGCCAGAAATGGTGGTCTACGGCGTTAGTCAGCAAGAGGCTGCCCGCTTTGGTCTGCCCTGTGGAGGAACGCTGCGATTGCTCGTCGAGCCAAAACCAGAATTGGCCATTCTGGAGGCCATCCTGGAGTCCATCAGCAATCATCGAATTACTTCTCGCACGGTAGATCTTGGGACTGGAAAATCTACGCTCGAAACTGGCAACCGTAATGAGGCATTCATCTGTGACGAGCGCTTGATGAAAACTACTTACGGCCCTCGCTGGCGTATGGTAATCATTGGCGCGGGACAGCTATCACTGTATACCGCTGACTTTGCTCTCGCATCAGACTTTGAAGTGATCGTAATAGACCCGCGCGAAGAGTATGCAGAAGGCATCAATCGTGAACAGATTCAGTTCATCAAGGGCATGCCAGATGATGTACTGCTTGAAATTGGGGTTGACTCTCATACGGCGGTGGTTGCCTTAACGCATGATCCTAAGCTCGATGACATGGCCTTAATGGAGGCATTGAAGTCACCTGCTTTTTATGTGGGAGCGCTGGGCAGCAGAATCAATACCCAGAAACGGAAAGACCGCTTACTGGAATTTGATGTGACACAGGAGCAAGTTGAACGTCTACATGGACCTGTTGGTCTATTTATCGGTGCTTTGACTCCGCCAGAGATTGCCGTATCGATCTTAGCTGAGGTCATTGCCGTCAAGTACGGTGTGCCAATTCCCCTAAAGGTTTAAGCAAAGTACAAAACCCGACCAACTCATGACCGGGTTTTTTAATTCAGTAAAACTGGCTTAGCTTCTTAGTTCGCTTTGAGCTTTCCATCTTTGAGTCTCGGCTCTACAAAGTGGCCTTTACGGGCACGATTACCTGCAAACGACTTTAAAGTTTTTGCATCAAGACTTAATTCCGTTGGTTTACCAGCGCGTCCCGCACCTGAATACGTAGCGCCATCAGACCCTACTGCAATTGCGGAAGCCAGCCTCTCTTTGTCATCTAAGCCCATCAGAATGACACCTTTACCACCAGTAGGTAAACGCTTTAGCTCATCAAGCGGAAAGACTAACAACTTAGAGCTTTCAGACAAGCAGGCTACCTGCTTCATGCCTGCCGTGACCTTGGCGGCTCCGAGGGGTGCATCACCACCTGGAAATTTGCTATCGATACCAACAAATGATTTACCAGCCTTATTACGGGTAGACATGTCTGCCACGTTTGCTAGGAAGCCGTTGCCTGATCTAGTGGAAATTAGCACGAGATCATCGGGCTGACCAGCATAGTAGGCTACCATTTGCGATCCTGCAGCTAAGTTCACAAAACTGGTTAATGGTGAACCATCCCCACGTGCACCAGGCAATTCACTTACTGGTACGGTATACACGCGGCCATCACTACCAAACCCTTGAATCACATCGACTGTACGGCACTCAAACGTGCCGTACAAGGCGTCACCCGCCTTAAAGGCGAACTGCGTTGCATCATGTTCATGACCTTGGCGTACGCGCACCCAACCTTTTTGAGACACGATCACTGTGACTGGCTCATCTAATACTTTAGTTTCGGCTACAGCACGCTTATCTTCTTGAATCAAGGTACGGCGATCATCACCAAAATCCTTCATATCAGATTCGATTTCTTTGATGATACGTTTGCGTAAAACGGTATCGCTTTGTAATAAACCTTCAAGATCATTACGCTCAGACTTGAGCTCTTTCAACTCTTGCTCAATCTTGATACCTTCAAGGCGGGCCAACTGACGCAAGCGAATATCTAAGATATCTTCCGCTTGACGATCACTGAGCTTGAACTCTTTTATGAGGTCAGCCTTAGGTTCATCACTATTACGAATGATCTTAATAACTTTATCAATGTTCAGAAGAACGATTAAGCGCCCTTCTAGAATATGCATCCGATCATTTACTTTGCCTAAACGATATTGAGTGCGCCGTGTAACCGTACCAACTCGGAAAGAAATCCACTCAGCAATAATTTCTTTAAGGCCTTTTTGACGTGGACGACCATCAGTACCAATCATGACCAAGTTCATTGGTGCATTGGACTCTAGTGATGTGTGGGCTAGCAATAAGTTAGCAAACTCATTAATGTCAATATTTTTGCTCTTGGGCTCAAATACCAAACGCACAGCCGCATCTTTACTAGACTCATCACGTACGCCATCAAGAACATTTAAGATGGTAGATTTCAGATTACTCTGCTCAGGAGTTAATGTCTTCTTGCCAACCTTCACCTTAGGATTGGTAATTTCTTCAATCTCTTGTAATACGCGCTGCGATGAAGTCGATGGTGGCAATTCATTCACGACGATTTGCCACTGGCCACGAGCCAATTCCTCAACAGACCAGCGCGCACGAACTTTTAGACTGCCGCGACCCGCTTCATAAATCTGGGCAATTTCTGCTGTAGAAGAAATAATTTGACCGCCCCCTGGGTAGTCTGGGCCAGGCATGATTTCTAGTAACTCTGAAGTGCTCATTTTCGGAGACTTCATCAAGGCAATGGCTGCGCTAGCCACTTCACGTAAATTATGTGAAGGAATCTCCGTCGCCATACCTACCGCAATACCCGATGCGCCGTTCAATAAAACGAAGGGTAAGCGTGCTGGTAACAATTTAGGCTCTTGGAAAGATCCGTCGTAGTTCGGTGCAAAATCAACCGTACCCTCATCAATCTCACTTAGCAACAAACCGGCAATCTTAGTTAAACGTGCTTCGGTGTAACGCATCGCAGCTGCACCATCACCATCACGTGAGCCAAAGTTACCCTGGCCATCAATCAGTGGATAACGTAATGAGAAACTCTGTGCAAGCCGAACCAATGCGTCATAGGCCGATTGATCACCATGTGGATGGAATTTACCCAGCACATCACCAACAACACGGGCGCTCTTTACGGGTTTAGCATCAGCACGCAAACCCATCTCGCTCATCGAGAACAGAATACGGCGTTGGACTGGTTTTTGACCATCGGAAACATCCGGTAATGCACGACCTTTGACGACGCTAATAGCGTAATCTAAGTAAGCACGTTCAGCATAGACCGCTAGAGTAAGGCTATCTTTATCATCCTCATTAAGCTCAATCTTTCTTGGATCATGCGGATCATTGGGGCCGCCTACCTGAGCTGAAATGGACTTATCCACTTCAACGATATTCATTTCAATTGGCTCGCCTGCAAATAAGTCAGCTTGATCATCTTGACCAGCGCCCGGAGTTTTTTTAATTGCCATTAGATATCCGCCTCTACTTCGTTGCCGCGCTCTTCTAGCCAATCACGACGAGCCCCGGATTCGGATTTACCCATCAACATATCCATTGTTTTAATTGTTTCATCTTCTGTCCACGTGCCCAATGTCACCGGTAAAAGGCGACGCGTATCAGGATTGAGGGTGGTATCCCACAGTTGTTCGGCACTCATCTCGCCCAAACCTTTAAAGCGAGAAATTTGCCAGGCAGACTCTTTGACGCCATCTTTACGTAACTTATCTTCAATTGCTTGCAGTTCACTTGCATCAAGAGCATAAATCTTTTGCGCTGGTTTTTTGCCACGCGCTGGCGCGTCCACTCTAAACAAAGGTGGCCGAGAAATATGAATATGTCCTAATTCAATTAACTTAGGGAAGTGCTTATAGAACAAGGTGAGCAGTAATACCTGAATATGCGCACCATCGACGTCCGCATCAGACAAGATGCATACCTTGCCATAACGCAAGTTCGATAAATCAGGCGAGTCATTAGCTCCGTGGGGATCCACGCCAATAGCAACTGCAATATCATGCACTTCATTATTGGCAAATAAGCGATCACGTTCGGCTTCCCAAGTATTGAGAACCTTACCACGCAAAGGCAGAATCGCTTGATACTCTTTATTACGACCCATCTTGGCTGAGCCACCCGCTGAATCCCCTTCAACGAGGAAAATTTCATTCAGGCCAATATCTTGACTCTCGCAATCAGTTAACTTGCCGGGCAGAACCGCTACACCGGAAGATTTTTTCTTCTCTACTTTTTGGCCTGCACGGGTTCTTGCTTGAGCTTGCTTAATGACTAAGTCCGCTAATTTGCGACCGTAATCCACATGTTCATTGAGCCATAGCTCTAGTGCAGATTTAGCATAGCCAGAAACTAAGCGCACTGCATCTCTAGAGTTCAAGCGTTCTTTAATTTGTCCTTGGAATTGTGGGTCCAATACCTTAGCGGACAAAATAAATGAGGCGCGCGCAAAGACGTCCTCAGGCATTAACTTGACACCTTTTGGTTGTAAAGCATGCATCTCAATAAAACCTTTGACCGCATTGAAGAGCCCTTCACGTAGGCCACTTTCATGCGTTCCACCTGCGGGAGTCGGAATCAAGTTCACATAACTCTCACGCACAGGCGCACCATCCTCAGTCCAGCTAACAACCCAAGCTGCGCCCTCGCCTTCAGCAAAAGAATCATCATCACCGTTACCAGTTGCATACTGCTCGCCTTCAAATGGAGGAATCACTTCTGCACCATGACCAGCTTGAGCCATAGCTTCATTTAAGTAGCCGCGCAAGCCTTGGGCATATTGCCAAGTTTGGCTCTCGCCAGACTTTTCTTGAATCAGAGTTACTTTTACGCCTGGCAATAAGACTGCTTTAGAGCGCAATAAGCGAATGAGTTCAGGCATGGGAATAGCTGCACTATCAAAGTACTTGCCATCAGGCCATGCACGTACACGTGTACCGTGCGATTTATCTTCTTTACCAGCCGCGCTAGTTTTGAGCTTTTCAATAACCCTACCATCAGCAAAGGTCAATGTAGAGACTTGACCCTCACGCCAAACAGTGACCTCTAATCGCTTGGATAGAGCATTGGTAACGGAGACACCGACACCGTGCAAACCACCGGAGAAGGCATACGCACCACCGGCGCCTTTTTCAAATTTACCGCCAGCATGAAGCTGGGTAAAGACGATTTCTACTACAGGAAGCTTCTCGGTTGGATGAATGCCCACGGGAATGCCGCGGCCATCATCCTCCACACTCACACTGCTATCAGTGTGCAAAGTGACAATGATTTGCTTACCAAACCCACCTAATGCCTCGTCAGAAGCGTTATCAAGTACCTCCTGAATGATGTGCAAGGGATTATCAGTGCGGGTGTACATTCCCGGCCGCTGACGGACGGGTTCGAGCCCTTTTAGAACTTGAATCGATGATTCGCTGTATTCGGATGTTTTACGGGTAGCCATGCGCGCAAATTGTAGTCATGTCTGAACGAAAACCTGAATTTTCCTGAAATACCCTTTTTTTTCA
>CANGWT010000033.1 GCA_947457745.1 Burkholderiaceae bacterium
AGGGCTAAATCGATCATTGCGGTTACTGCAAAACGGCCTTTAGTTGTAAGTCTCATATGTCACCTTGGTAATGGATTGTTATGGACAGCTAACAGTCGGGCGGGTAATACCCGACCATTCCACTCAACTTTACCATATACCCCACTAAATTGCTCAGGCATTAACCCCTCAATTTTAAATGGCGTCTCGGGAACGCGCCCCAAACGCCATTTCCTTCACCTTAGTCAATCTATCGCGGGTAGACGCAGCCTTTTCAAACTCCAAATTCTTGGCTTCAGAGTTCATTTGCTTCTCTAAACGCTTGATTTCGCCCGACAAATCCTTCTCGCTCATATCCTCATAGCGCGCCCGCTCCTGCTCAACTTGCATCTCAGAGCGCTTCTCTTTAACGTCATAAACCCCGTCAATAATGTCTTTAATACGCTTTTTAACACCACGTGGCTCAATACCATTAGCTTTATTGAAAGCAATTTGTTTGGTGCGGCGGCGCTCCGTTTCGCCCATCGCCCGCTTCATGGAATCGGTAATGCGGTCAGCATACAAAATCGCCTTACCTTTGACGTTTCGTGCCGCCCTACCAATGGTTTGAATCAAACTGCGCTCAGAACGCAAGAAGCCCTCTTTATCCGCATCCAAGATAGCTACCAGAGAGACCTCTGGAATATCTAAACCCTCGCGTAATAAATTAATACCCACCAATACGTCAAAGACACCTAAGCGTAAGTCACGCAAAATTTCTACGCGCTCCACCGTGTCAATATCAGAGTGCACGTAGCGGACTTTTACTCCGTTATCGGATAAGTAATCCGTAAGTTGCTCAGCCATACGTTTTGTTAACACCGTGACTAATACGCGCTCGTGGACTTTGACGCGCTCATGAATCTGACTCAGTAGATCATCGACTTGTGAGCTGGCTGGCAATACTTCAATTTCTGGATCGACTAGTCCAGTTGGTCTAGCCACTTGCTCTACCACTTGTCCGGTGTGCGTATTTTCGTAATCAGCCGGTGTTGCAGAGACAAACACGGTTTGACGCATCTTAGTTTCAAACTCAGTAAATTTGAGTGGGCGGTTATCCATCGCTGAAGGCAAGCGGAATCCAAACTCTACTAAGGTATGTTTGCGAGACTTATCGCCGTTGTACATCGCATTGAGCTGACCTATGAGGACATGACTCTCATCTAAGAACATAAGTGCATCATTGGGCAAGTAGTCCACTAAAGTAGGCGGCGCCTCTCCAGGCATAGCGCCAGAGAGATGACGGGAGTAGTTCTCAATCCCCTTACAGAAGCCCAATTCATTGAGCATCTCCAGATCAAAGCGGGTGCGCTGCTCTAAACGCTGCGCTTCAACCAGCTTGCCATCTTTTACAAATTCATCTAAGCGAATCCGTAACTCTGCCTTGATAGTTTCAATCGCTTTGAGAACTGTGTCACGCGGCGTGACATAGTGCGAGCTTGGATAAACAGTAAAGCGCGGAATCTTCTGACGAATTTTTCCAGTGAGTGGATCAAAGAATTGCAAGCTCTCGATAACATCATCAAAAAGTTCAACGCGCACCGCCAATTCATTATGCTCAGCTGGAAAAATATCAATCGTGTCACCTCGGACTCGGAAAACACCGCGCTTGAAATCGATTTCATTACGGTCGTATTGCATCGCAATTAAGCGCATCAAAATATCACGCTGACTCATCTTGTCACCAGGACGTAAAGTCATCACCATGCTGTGATAGTCGCCTGGATTACCAATACCGTAAATTGCAGATACAGTGGCTACGATGATGACGTCGCGTCGCTCCAACAAACTCTTAGTAGCTGACAGTCGCATTTGCTCAATATGTTCATTGATAGATGAATCCTTTTCAATAAACAAATCGCGGGTCGGAACATAGGCCTCCGGCTGGTAGTAATCGTAGTAACTAACAAAGTACTCCACTGCATTTTTAGGGAAAAACTCCCGAAACTCACTATAGAGCTGGGCAGCTAAGGTCTTGTTTGGAGCAAAAATGATGGCGGGACGACCTGTCCTGGCAATCACATTAGCCATGGTGAAGGTCTTGCCCGAGCCAGTGACCCCCAACAGAGTCTGATAGGTCAACCCATCCTCAATGCCAGCCACCAAAGCATCAATTGCGGCCGGCTGATCGCCTGCTGGCGGAAACGGCTGATACAGATGAAACGGGGAATCTGGGAAGGAAACGAATTTGGCTGGGTCTAAATCGTGACCTACCTCACCCAAAGGATCGGCTACAGGGGTTTTCTTGCTTTCGGCAACTTGGGAATTCGAGGAAGTTTTAGGCAACTTGGGAGGCATCTCAGCTATCATTTCAACTGTAAGTTTTAGTTCACAGCGAATTTTGTACAAACATCGATTTTGCCGTTTTTCTTTAGGAATAGTTGAATCTAGCCTCAAAAACAGTCACTTAAAGCAAATTTAACTGAATTTAACGTCAATACACCCTGAAACACCCTCTTAACCACCCTTTTTGACCATCAAATGAACCTTTTTACTTCAGTCCAACTAGCCCCTAAAGACCCTATTTTTGGCCTCACAGAAGCCTATGTCGCCGATCAACGGGCAGACAAGGTCAACCTAGGTGTTGGCGTGTATTACACCGACGAAGGCAAGGTACCTCTTTTGAAAGCGGTGATTCAGGCCGAAGAGGCGATTGTTGCAAAACACTCACCGCGCAGCTACATTCCAATCGAAGGCCCAAATCCATATAACAGCGCAGTTCAGAACTTATTATTCGGCGCTGACTCATCGCTCATTAAAGATGGCCGCGTTGTTACCGCTGAGTGCCTTGGTGGAACTGGTGCATTGCGGGTTGGCGCTGACTTTATCAAGCGTCTTAACTTAAATGCGCCTTGTGCAATCAGCAATCCAACCTGGGAAAACCACCGTGGTATTTTTGAATCTGCTGGCTTTGAAGTAATTGAGTACACCTACTTTGATGGCAAAACCCGTGGTGTAGATTTTGATGGCATGGTGAAGTCTTTAGAGTCTTTCCCAAAATACACCACCGTACTACTGCATGCTTGCTGTCACAACCCAACGGGTGCCGATATTACTGAAACGCAATGGCGTCAAGTGATTGATATCTGTAAAGCAAAAGAACTCATTCCATTTTTAGACATGGCTTACCAGGGCTTTGCCGCCGGGATTGAGCAAGATGGCATTGCAGTTCGCTTGTTTGCCGAGTCTGGCATGTCTTTCTTCGTATCAAGCTCTTTCTCTAAATCGTTCTCACTGTATGGTGAGCGCGTTGGTGCTTTGTCTATCGTGACGCAAAGTAAAGATGAATCCACTCGTGTACTCTCTCAATTGAAGCGCGTGATTCGTACAAATTATTCCAATCCTCCAACTCACGGCGCTGCGATCGCAGCTGCTGTTTTGAATTCACCAGAACTCAGAAAGCTCTGGGAAGATGAGTTAGCACAGATGCGTGATCGTATTAAAGCAATGCGTCATGGACTGGTTGAAAAACTGGCTGCTGCTGGCGTAAAGCAAGACTTTGCTTTTATTGAGGCTCAGCGCGGTATGTTCTCTTACTCCGGCTTAAGCGCCGATCAAGTGGAACGTTTACAAAAGGAAGATGGTATTTATGCCCTCTCCACAGGCCGTATTTGTGTGGCTGCCCTCAATACCAAAAATATTGATAAGGTAGCTCAAGCAATCGCTCGTGTATTAGCATAACAAAGCGTCATAAGCGGTTACACTGGATTATCAGGAGGCATCATGCTATATCAGTTACACGAATTTCAAAAAGCCTTACTTCAACCAATGAGCTCATGGGCTCGCGCTGCATCTGAAGCTTTTATCAATGCTTCCAATCCAGCATCAAAGGTTCCGGGGTCTGAACGTCTAGCCGCAAGTTATGAACTCCTCTATCGTCTAGGCAAAGACTATAAAAAACCAGAATTTAGTATCCGCTCAGTACAGGCGCATGGTCGCGAAGTAGCGATTCATGAAAGAACGATTGTTGCTAAACCATTCTGTAATCTAATTCGCTTTAAGCGCTTCTCTGATGATCTCGATGTGATCAAGAGATTGAAGGATGATCCAGTGGTATTGGTTGTTGCGCCTTTATCTGGACATCACTCCACCTTATTGCGCGATACAGTCCGCACTCTCTTACAAGATCACAAGGTCTATATCACCGACTGGATCGATGCGCGCATTGTTCCTGCAGACGCTGAGGATTTTGGCCTAGATGATTACGTTCACTATATTCAAGATTTCATTCGTGCTATCGGTGCAGAGAACTTACATGTCATCTCTGTATGTCAACCAACCGTTCCTACCTTAGGTGCAATCTCATTGATGGCCTCTGCTGGTGAAAAAACACCAGCCTCCATGATCATGATGGGTGGCCCAATTGATGCACGCAAATCACCAACTGCAGTTAACAACTTAGCGGATCAAAAGTCTTATGACTGGTTTGAAAGTCATGTAATTTACAGAGTACCTCCAAGCTACCCTGGCGCAGGCCGGAAAGTCTATCCAGGTTTCTTGCAGCACACTGGCTTTATTGCAATGAACCCGCAGAACCATATGCAGTCACATTGGGATTACTTCCAAAACTTAGTCCGCGGCGATGAGCAGGACGCTGAGGCGCATATTCGTTTTTATGACGAGTACAACGCTGTTCTCGATATGGATGCCAAGTTCTACTTGGACACCATCAAAACTGTATTCCAAGACTATTCCCTGCCGAATGGTACGTGGGCGGTATCTGGCGATCTAGTGAAGCCACAAGATATTAAGAAAACTGCGCTTCTCACTGTTGAAGGTGAACTAGACGATATCTCTGGCAGTGGACAAACCCGTGCAGCACATGCATTGTGTGCAGGAATTCCGAAAGCCGATAAAGATCACTATGAAGTTGCTGGTGCTGGTCACTATGGCATCTTCTCAGGTCGTCGTTGGCGCGAAAAGGTGTACCCAAAGATTAAATCGTTTATTCGTGAGCACCAAGGCGTTCAGAAGAAAACCCGCGCTAGACCTCCAAAACTAGAGGGTTCAAAGTCTGCATAAATCAGCGGCGCGACTTTCGGGTCGCGCTTCTCGTTTTAGGGCGCGCATATTGTAATGGACATGAAGCAGACGAAAGAACTTGTAGATCGTCTCGAGGACATTCTTCCTCAAACCCAGTGCACTAAATGTAGTTATCCAGATTGCCGAGCCTATGCGCAAGCAATGGCAACAGGTGAGGCCCTACCTAATCGATGCCCACCTGGCGGAGTTGAAGGTATTGTGCGGCTGAGCGCAATCCTCAAGCCCATCTTTCCTCAAGATGCGTTTGAACTACACCCCAAGATCGACCCTGAATGCGGAATAGAGCGCCCTAGACCCGTTGCATTCATCGACCCTAAGGCTTGTATTGGTTGCACGCTTTGTATTCAGGCTTGTCCTGTAGATGCGATTGTGGGAGCCTCTAAGCAGATGCATGTAGTCTTAAATGATTGGTGCACAGGCTGTGATCTGTGCATTCCTCCTTGCCCTGTAGACTGCATCACCATGCTTGATGTGACTGACAAAAAAACTGCTTGGGATGCCTGGTCTCCAGAATTGGCAGACACGGCACGCGCAAGATATGCAGCTCGCAATGTCCGATTGGATCGCGAGCAGCGTGATAATGATGTGCGGCTAGCAAAGAAAGCTGCCGCCAAACTAGTTGCAGTTAATGCAGAGAATCCCGATTCAGAAGCTGCCCTAAAAGAGCAGGAAAGAAAGCGAGCTATCATTGCCGCTGCTATCGCGCGAGCTCAGCAATAGAAATGATGAATCTTGAAAAGCGCCAAGCTTTCTTTGAGCTACTCAGGGAAAACAATCCCCATCCAGAAACTGAATTGAAATATAGCTCTCCATTTGAACTACTCATTGCTGTATTGCTATCGGCACAAGCAACCGATATTTCAGTAAACAAAGGTACGCGTCAGCTATTTAAGATTGCTAATACGCCTCAAGCCCTTCTGGATTTAGGTGAGCAAGGCGTGAAACCCTTCATTCAGCACATCGGCTTATTTAACTCCAAAGGCAAGCATATTCAAGAGACTTGTCGACTACTACTTGAAAAGCATGGTGGCGAAGTACCTCAAAATCGCGAAGATCTAGAGTTGCTTCCAGGTGTTGGCAGAAAGACTGCGAACGTGATTCTCAATACCGCCTTTGGTCAACCCACTATGGCAGTCGATACCCATATTTTTAGAGTCTCAAACCGAACCGGTTTAGCGCCCGGCAAAGATGTGGTGAAAGTTGAGGAGCAATTACTCAAGCGCATACCGAAAGAGTTTTTAATGGATGCGCATCATTGGCTTATCTTGCATGGCAGGTATACCTGTAAAGCCCGTACACCTGATTGTGAACAATGCATTGTTGAGCCTCTCTGTGGCTTTAAACAGAAAACTGGCAAAGGGAAAGTTCGTGGCAATATTTAATCCTACCCGCGAAGAGGTAAGGCGCTTTTTTTGTGATACCTGGAAGAAGAAAACTGGGGATCAAATTCTGACGCCAATGGAAACGCTTGCCAGCGACTGGATGGCCGAGCACCCGGAATATCATGCTCTCCTAGCAAATCCAGAAGGTGCAATTGAACAAGACTACACACCAGAACGTGGTGAGACTAATCCCTTCTTGCACCTCTCAATGCATCTGTCAATTAGCGAGCAGATCTCGATTGATCAACCACCAGGCATTAAAGTGATCGCAGAAAAGCTAGCTACAAAAATGAGATCTGAACATGAAGCTCAGCACGCCATGATGGAATGCTTGGGACAAGTCATGTGGGAGGCACAACGCGAAGCCCACGCACTTAGCCCTGAGAAATATCTTGAGGCACTCCAGAAATTGATCTAGTGGCTTCGCTTCACCAGCATTCGCTTACTCAAAATGACGGTAGAGACAACTAAAAAAGCAAAGACCATATTGATTAAAGTGATGCGGTCATCCAAGAAAAAACTCGAGGCCAGTAGTGTACAAAAAGGCTGGATTAATTGAACTTGACTGACCCTTGCAATTCCACCGATAGCAAGACCCTCGTACCAAAAGAAAAAGCCTAAATACATCGGAAATAGGCTCAGATACACAAAGCTAGTCCAAGCAATAACATCGGCATTCCAATACGCTGAAGAAAATGTGATGTAAGTGGCCACGATATTGATAGGCAATGAAATCACTAGCGCCCAAGAAATTACCATACGTGGGTTCATCTTTCGAGATAGTTCACCACCCTCCACATATCCAATGCAAGCGCAAATGCCACCCAGTACCAGTAGGATATCTATATAAGTAAAACTTCCAGAACTTTTAAGTAGGGCATACATCATTACCAGTGCAGCACCCAAGATTGAAACAAGCCAAAAACCGATAGAGGGGCGCTCCTTGAAGCGGATGACCCCGATCACTGTGGTAGCTAGCGGCATCATCCCTAAAATAACGGCACCATGAGAGGACGAGCCCTCCTTCATAGCTAGTGTAGTAAAAATTGGAAAGCCAAAAACTACACCCAGCGCAATCACAGCAAACTTCGCTAAGTCAGTTTTACTAGGGAGTGGTGCTTGCTTATACAAAAGATAAGTTAAAGCAACTAAGCCGGCCAAGAAAGCTCTACCAAATGCAATAAAGTAAGGATTGAAGCTTTGAAGGGTAATTTTGCTTACCGGCAAAGTTAGGCTAAAAACGAGAATGCCAATAAAGCCAATAAGCATTCCCTTGGTTTCTCTGTTCATATTTACTCTAAGGGTTAAAAATAACTATCAAGGCTTTATACATCTCTTTTCGCTATTTTTTAGTATCGATATTGCTAGTAATTCTTTAGCTACATATCCCATAATTTGATGCAATTAGAGCAAGGGTTTAATTTTTTTCACAAAATCAAGGGCTGATGGACTATCCCCATGGATGCAAAGCGTATCCGCCTGAACTTTAACAATGCTGCCATCAACTGTAAGCACCTCACCATCGCGTGCCATTCTCAATGCCTGATCAGCTGCCTCGTCCTCACTCTTAATTAAGGCATTTTTCTGAGTGCGGGGGACTAGATAGCCCTCAGAGGTATATCGACGATCAGCAAATACTTCCTGCCATAGTGGGACTCCAAGCTCCTTCGTCGCCTCTACAAAACAACTGGAGGCTAGTCCATACAAAATGACATCCCTACCCAAATCTTTTACAGCTTGAGCAATAGCACGAGCTAGATTCAGATCTTTTGCTGCCTGGTTATAAAAAGCGCCATGGGGTTTTACATGATGAAGTGTCCCTCCCCGAGCGTGAACGAACGCTTGTAGAGCACCGGCCTGATACATGACAAAATTATAGGCATCGTTAGGAGTGATAGCCATTTCTCGCCTACCAAACCCAGCCAGATCAGGAAGACTAGGATGCGCACCAATCATGACATTTTTTTGGATCGCCGCCCCAACTAAATTTTTCATTCGCTCAGGGTCGCCCGCATGCCATCCACAGGCAATATTTGTCGAGTCTATGTAATCTAGGAGCGCAAAATCATTGCCCATCTCCCAGACTCCAAAACCCTCTCCCATATCACTATTAAGATCAATTTTTCGCTTCATGATTTAGCCTCAAGCACAGCCTTTACATTATTCACAGTCATTTTCTGCTCACCAAAAAATAAAGCATTTATCTGATCAGCCTCTTCTAGTGTAATTGGCACAAATTGAATTTTGTCACCGGGTCTTAATTGGGCCAATTTTGATCGCTCAGACTCGATTGTTTCAATTAAACGTGGATAGCCTCCAGTGGTCGCATGTTCGGCCATCATCAGGATGGGCTGCCCTGAGGGTGGCAACTGAACCGTACCAAACCAAATCCCCTGTGAGGCAATACCAGCAATCGGACTCGAGATGCTCAAGTTGCCGTCTAATCGCATACCCATTCGATTGCTTTGTGAGGATACCGTCCAAATAGACTTCCATAAAGAGGCTTGTTCTTTAGTGGTGAGTAAATTCAAATGCATACTTGGGATTGCTTTAATAAGTTGAATATCCTGCCCCGACAATGATGGGGGGGCTACAGACCATTTTGGGCATATACGATGTTCTTGTTTAAGCTTTTTTAACAAAGGGGCTTCTCGCAATAGCTTAGGCAAATATAAAACATCGCCTTTTTGCACTTGCTTATCTCCAATGCCTGCACTTAGATGAGAGCCGCGACCACCCAAAATAAATTCACTTTCTATTCCACCGCTGAACGCTAAGAAAATTCGATACCCCTGGGTTATTGCGCCAAAGCTCAAAGTTTGACCTTGGCGAATATAGACTGGACGATTCCCCGAGACTATTTGGCCATCAATCTGGACAACACAAGAGGACCCAACCCATGCAACCCAGGTAGCTATATGAAATAATAGTTTTGGCCCCGTACCTGTAATTTCAAGTCCTGCGGCATCCTCTGAATTACCAATCAAATTGTTTGCCAGGCGAGCACCCTCTTTGTCCATAGCTCCCCCAGCACTTAGAGCGAGATGGGCTAAACCATAACGAGGCAAGCCTTGTATCGTGGTCAGTAGACCCGAGGAAATCACTTCAACAGCACCCTTTTGTGTGTCATATTTTTTTATATGCTGACTCGTATTTAAGGACTCTTCAGCTTGAATTTTTTTAAACTGATCTATATCAATCTCTATAAACTGCACCCGATCGCCAGCATTTAATAAACTGGGACGCTCCTTGAGAGGATCGAACAAAAGATCAGGACTTCTACCGATGATGTTCCAGCCGCCGGGTGTAGTCTTTGGATAAATAGCGGTTTGCAACTCTGCTATCGCCACCGAACCCGGGGGAACAGCTGTACGAGGCTTCTCTAAGCGCGGTAGCTTCAAACTAGGATCCAAGCCGCTGCAATAGGCAAAGCCAGGCATAAAGCCCAGAATATCGACGATGATCTCTGAGTTTTTATGTCTATTAATAAACTCTCGAACTGTAAGTTTACATTTCTCAGCACTCGCTAATAAGTCAGGGGCTAGTTCTGGGTCATAGCAAACCCGAATTCGATGAACTGAATCTTGCGCAGTATTCTGTTTTTTATTACTGAGAATATTTGCCAGTAGATCATTAATTTCAGCGCGAGCTATTGCACGATTTAATGCATATTCAAAATCTTGGAAGTGAAGAACTACCAAGAGGGTATCTATTCCAGGAATGGCATCTAACAACCAGGATGGAGATCGAGCAAATAAGGCCTGGCACAACTGATGAATCTTAGTTAGAGCGTCAAGCTGTCCCTGAAAGTCTATTAAGAGGGCCGCATCGCCTAAATCAAGAATTTCAACCTTAGGGACAGCTCTGCTTGATTTTTTTAAAACCATTGCCTTTACTTAATTTCTTTTTGCAAAAACTGATCCGGTAACCACGTAACTAGTTCGGGCCAAATAGTAATTAAGGCTACGGCTAAAACCATCATGGAAAAAAATGGTAATGAGACTTTTGCAATGTAATTGCTATCTTTTCCAGTCATACTTTGTAGTACGAATAAATTAAAGCCCACTGGAGGTGTGACCTCAGCAATCTCGACCAACAGGACGATGAAGATACCAAACCAAACCAAGTCAAAGCCTGCTGCTTGAACCATGGGCAATACTGTGACGGTAGTTAAGGCAATCATAGATATACCGTCTAAGGCGGTTCCCAACAAAATATAAATGATAGTGAGCACAAGAATGAGAGTCCAAGGTGAAAGATGCATGCTTTGCACCCATTCAGCTAAGCCTCTAGGTATCCCCGTATAACTCATCACGATAGATAAAAATGAGGTCGCACCCAAAACAAACATAATCATGGCGGTGAGTCGGGTTGCCGAAAGCAGGCTTTCCCAAAAATTGCTCCAAGACAAGTTACGTCCTGCAGCTGCCAAGATCAAAGAGCCTACAACTCCATAGGCAGCAGCCTCAGTAGCGGTTGAGTACCCAGTAAGCATGACCCAGGCAATAAAAATAATCAATGCTGTACAGGGTAATAATTGCCCAATAGAGTACAAACGTTGTTGTAAGGAGTATTTCTCTGCTGGAGGTGTTTTATCTGGATTTAGCAAGGCCCACACAATAATGTATCCAGAAAATAGCAACATCAATATGGCAGCAGGAATGAATCCTGCTAAAAAAATGCGAATGATTGATTGGTCAGCAGCAACTGCATACACCACCATCGTGATTGATGGTGGAATTAAAATACCTAGTGTGCCAGCACAAGACAATGAGCCAAGTGTAATTTTTTCATCATAGCCACGCTTGGTCAGTTCTGGTAATGCGGATTTGGCAATGGTTGCACAGGTTGCTGCAGAAGAACCGGATACAGAGCCGAAAATTCCACACCCTAAAATATTGACATGCATCAATCTACCAGGCAACCAATTTAACCAGGGCGAAAGACCTGTAAACATTTGCTCCGATAGTTTTGTTCTAAATAGGATCTCACCCATCCAAACAAATAGGGGTAAAGAAGCCAGAGTATAAGATGAACTTGAGTTCCACCAAACGTTGGCCAAATTCATCATCGTATCTTTATCGGAGAAGAATGCCAGCCCAAACCAAGCGGTTATTGCGACCCCTGCTGGAATCCATATGCCCATCAACAGTAGAAAAGCCATCAAGGCCAGCAAGATCAGGGCAATGAGAGTAATGCTCACAAGGTCTCCCCAAAATCACCAGCATTCAAACGATCCTCAGCCATCTGTTGATAGCGCGGCTTATTACCTCTAAGAACTCTTGCCAACTCATCAACTACTGCTAAGAAAAAGATTAAGCAGCCGATAGGCACAAAGATTTGTGGCACCCACAATGGGACAATAATTTGCCCTTGTGAAACATCATTAAAGTCCCAACTTTGATAAACAAATAAAGAGAAGGCAGCCAAGGAAAATAAGCAAAAGCCTGACATCACAGCTAGGCCAATAATTTCAAGACGTCTCCTCCATTGTGGGTTCAGGGTGCCTAAAAAAATCTCAACTCGCACGATGCCACCGTGCTGAAACGTTTGCCCCAATATGAGGAACGCTGAGGCAGCGCAAAGCCAAGCAATTAAATCATCAGCGCCACGTAAATTTACCCCGAACTCACGGGATAAGGACATGGAAACCATCAAAATACAAATGCCAAGAATACACAAGGCCGCCAGTGCGGCGGCCCCTTGAATCAAACCATCTAATAGACGGCCATAATAACTTCGCGATATGGACATGAACTTTTATTTCTTAAATTCTTCGATGATTTTTTGACCTTCATCACCAGCAGAGCGAATCCATTCTGCAACCATGATTCGACCAACTCTATCCAAGTCATTTTTCAGTTGTGGTGATGGCTTCTGCACGATCATGCCATTCTTAGCCAAGGTTTCATTATAGATTTTGGTCTTTTCTTCAGAAACCCGAGTGCCGCGCTTTTCTGCTTCAGCACATGCCTTCAGTAATGCATTTTGTGTGGGCTTATCTAAAGCATCAAATGCTTTTTGATTCACCATCAAAATGTTCTTCGGGAGCCAAGCATCAACCTCGTAGTAATACTTCAAACTTTCCCATGCTTTGATATCAACGCCTGTTGCCCCCGAGGTCATCATGGAATTAATCGTACCCGTTGCCATCGCTTGAGCTAAATCCGCCACCTGAACTGTCACTGGTTGTGCGCCTATCAATTCAGCAATCTTAGAAGTTGCTGGGTTATAGGCTCTCCACTTCAGACCCTTCATATCAGCGCCTGAGTTAATAGGATTTTTTGAATATAAGCCCTGAGGCGGCCAAGGAACGGCGTATACAACCTTCAGACCCTGCTTTTGCAAAGAGGATTCAGTAGCGCTCTTAGATAGCTTCCAGAGTTTTGCGGATTCCTTATAGCTCGTTGCTAAAAAGGGAATTGAATCTACGCCGAAAATAGGGTTCTCATTGGCAAGAACGGAGATAAGGACCTCACCCATCTGGGCTTGGCCAGTTTGAACACCCCGCTTAATACCATTTGCAGGAAACAAGGAGCCATTAGGATGAACCACAATCTTTAGTTTGCCATCTGTTGCCTTGTCAACATCTGCAGCTAATTGCTGCAAGTTCTCCGTGTGAAAGTTGCTGACTGGATAAGCACTTGCCAAGTCCCATTTAGTTTGAGCATTGGCGCTCATAGCAAAAAAACTGAAAAATGCTAAAACCCAAAGCTTGGATTTTGCAAGTACACAATTGCTCATGTTGATCTCCTGGCGAGTATTAATAAAGATTAAGGAAAATTTATATTCACTTCTGTTAGTAATACTAATATAACTGAGAAATAAGTCCGCGAATGGTATTGGGAAGCTCTAATGCAGCCATATGTCGATCGGCAAGAATTGCATGCGGGGTTTCCTGGGCCTTGGCAGACCAAATAGATCCTGGAAAGAAGGCATCATCCTGATACCTCGGAATCACATGCCAATGTATGTGGGGAACCATATTGCCTAAGGCTGCAATATTGACCTTATCTGGACGCATCACGTGCCTTATCGCTTCTTCTACTACGAAAACCAAAGACATGAGATGCTCACGCTCACCATGTGTCAGATCAGTCATTTCAGCAATATGGCGATTCCAGATCACACGGCAGAAGCCAGGCAGGGCAGGATCATTCACCAGAATGATCCTGCAGTCATCTCCACGCCAAATCAATTGACCCTCTTCAGGTCTAAGCTCTTCTTTACAGAGTATGCAATCAGTCATGAGAAGAATGTAATCGAAAACGGCATCTAAGTCACCCTTGTGGGGTAATTTAGATGCCGTGACAGTAAGGGCGGTTTCTTTTACTGTTCTATTACGAACTACCTAGGGATTTCTTAGTGAAACTGCTCTTCTTCTGTAGAGCCAGTCAATGCAGTTACTGAAGACTTGCCACCTTGAATTACAGTAGTGACATCGTCGAAATAACCAGTACCCACTTCCTGCTG
>CANGWT010000034.1 GCA_947457745.1 Burkholderiaceae bacterium
CATACTGGTTTCTTCTGCAACGCAGAAAAGCGCTTAACCCCCTTTATTTGCTCAAAAAGCTTGTTTTTACAGGCTAAGCACCCAAACAGCACTAAATCAGTATCATTTAGGGCTAATCACACGATTTACTAGGAAATTACTATGCCAGGCTTACTCCCGAATGTTGATCCAGACGGTCTCTTAGAGTTCTCGGTTGTTTACACCGACCGCTCGCTAAATCACATGTCCGAAGAATTTAAAAAAGTCATCGTGGATATTTCTAGTGTCCTGAAAGATGCTTACAACGCAACTTCTACAGTGATCGTTCCTGGTAGCGGCACTTTTGGTATGGAAGCTGTTGCACGTCAATTTGCCAATAACGAAAAATGTCTTATCTTGCGCAACGGTTGGTTTAGCTATCGCTGGACTCAGATTTTTGATTTAGCCAATATCACCAAGGACATTACCGTTATCAAAGGCAAGCAATTGGAAGATACTACGCAGGGTGTATTTGCACCTGCGCCGATCGAAGAAGTAGTGGCTTTTATTAAAAAGGAAAAGCCAGCGCTTGTTTTCGCTCCTCACGTAGAAACTTCTGCAGGCATCATTTTGCCGGATGACTATCTCAAGGCAGTTGGTGAAGCGGTACGCTCGGTAAATGGTTTGTTTGTGCTAGATTGCATCGCATCAGGTGCAACATGGGTAGATATGAAGGCTTGTAATGTCGACCTATTAATTACTGCGCCTCAAAAAGGCTGGAGTAGTTCACCTTGCTGTGCGATGGTGGCTATGGGTGAAAGAGCACGTGAGCGCATTGAATCAACTCAAAGTAGCAGTTTCTCAATGGATCTGAAGAAGTGGCTTCAAATTGTAGAGGCTTATGAAAAGGGTGGCCATGTGTATCACACCACCATGCCAACTGATGCGCTCAAAATCTTGCGCAACGTGATGAAAGAAACTCAGTCTTTAGGTTTTGCTGCACTCAAGGCAAAGCAACAAGAGTTGGGTGATAAGGTTCGCGCCTTATTGGTTTCTAATGGTTACCAGTCAGTTGCAGCAAAAGGCTTTCAGTCTCCTGGCGTAGTAGTGAGCTACACCAAGGATCCAGAAATTCAGTCCGGTAAGAAGTTTATTGCTATGGGCTTGCAAACAGCCGCTGGTGTGCCTTTGCAGTGCGATGAACGTCCAGATTTCCGTACATTTCGTCTCGGCTTATTTGGCCTAGAGAAATTGACACATGTTGACCGCACAGTTGAGCATCTTGCAACAGCATTAGAAAGAATTACAGAGACTGAAGCGCAGCCGGCTTAAGCCACTGTAATTCGTTTTGACAAAAGGCCGTCTTAGGACGGCTTTTTAATTGATTATCATTAAGCTACCCTTGAACCTATCGGAACCCCAAATGAATACCCCCTTCGCAAAATTGATCTTAGCTAGCTTCGTTTCTGCCTCAATTGCTTTATCACCATTGGCTGTAATGGCAGCGGATCCAGTCCCAGCAGGAGCACCCGTGACCGCTCCTGCAACGACGCCTGATGCTCAGTCAGAGAAGGCTGCAAAGAAGACTGCGAAGAAATCTAAGAAAGATAAAAAAGCGGAGAAGAAGGCTAAGAAGAAATCTAAGAAGAAAGTAACAGCAGCTCAAGAGCCCGCTACTCCTAAGCAATAAATTTACCTATTTCACTATTCAATTTAGCGGATCAGATCCCTCAAGATCTATGGGCTTTGTAGAGTTCGGACCCTGTTTACTCGGCGCATTGTTGCGCACCAGTAACCACATTGCCCCCATCACTAAGCTCATCCCGCCCATCTGAATCCAGGTAATCGGTTCGGATAATATGATCCAACCCATGAATAGGGTTGAGACTGGACCAAGAATTCCAGCTTGAGCAACTAGAGGTGAGCCAATGCGATTAATTGCAATCATGATTAACAACATCGGAATGACGGTGCATAGGCTTGCATTGAGTAGGCTCAGCCAATAGATTTGCGGTACTTGTACAAAAACAGCTGCAGGATCGTAAATCAGAATTTGAATGACGCTCATGAAGGCTGATGCGGAACTAGCATAGACGACTAAGCGAACGCTACCCACGCGCCTTACCATTTCTCCAGATCCAATCATGTAGATTGCATACGAACACGCGCTAGCAAAGACCAGCAGCATGCCGAGCAGAGCCATTGATCCAGTCGAGCTGGCGTCTTGGATGAATACGACGATCACGCCAAGATATCCTACTGCGAGCGCATACCACTGCAAGCGACTAATAGATTTTTTTAATACAAAATAAGAAATCAACAATACGATAGTGGGCGTAAGGTAAAGCACGATACGTTCTAGACCAACGGAAATGTATTGCAGTCCTAAAAAGTCAAGATAGCTGGAAAGAAAGTAGCCCATAAATCCTAGGGAAAATATCTTCACTTGATCCCTGAATGTGAGTGGACTCATGACTTGCCTATATGCTTGCCACCAATAAATTCCCCAAAAGAGGGGAAGCGCCATCAGCATCCGTAAGGCAATCAGTGTCTCAGCATTGGCACCGTAAGCAAAAGCGAGCTTGACTAGAATGGCCTTGCCCGAAAAAAGTATGGAGCCCAGTCCGGCCATTAAGAGGCCATAAATGTAACGGCGATGATGAAGGGTTCTACTAGCTGATTGCATGATGTTTTATAACAGCTTGTTGAGTAGACTCCGCATCTCCAAAATGACCTCTGTTGGAGTAAGTCCAATAGGGCCAATTTGCTGAGCTACCAAACTATCGGCTGCCAAGGCGTGTAGTTGTACCCCAATACAAGTGGACTCCCATAAATTGAGATTATGGTGGATACCTTGAGCTGCTATAGCTGCGATAGTGCCAGTTAAGACATCACCCATTCCGCCAACGGCCATGCCGGGATTGCCTTGGGCGCACTGCGCTGTCGGGTGAAGAGGCGAGGTAATTAGTGTATGTTGGCCTTTAAGCGCGACGATACAATCAGTGAGTTTGACTAAGTCCAACACCGCGGTGAGGCGATCTGCCTGAATGGCCGAAGCGATCGTATTGAGAAGATGGGCAGCCTCTCCAGGATGAGGGGTGAGTGCAGTCATGCCAGGAAATGCTTGGTTGCGCTGCTTGAGGAGATCTAAAAATTCAGGGTTATCAGCAATCAGGTTGAGTGCATCAGCATCAATCACGAGAGGCACCTTTGGATAGCATAGCGAGGCAATTAACCAATCTCTAGCCAGCGCAGAAAAACCAAGGCCCGGCCCAATCGCAATGACATCCGGTGCTGTAGTTTCTAATTGCTCTTGGGCGTTAAAGCTGGCTAGGCGAATCATCAGCTCGGCTTGTTCCGGCACTGCATGGGCAGCTGTCGGATCTAGCATTTCCAGCATAGTCCAACCTGCTCCTAAGTGGAGCGCGGCACTGCCTGCCAAGATGAGTGCGCCGGCCATTCCAGGTGCGCCACCAATCAGCAGAACTTTGCCAGCATTCCCTTTATGTTCTGAGGACGCTCGTTTGAGGCGTGTTATGAGTTTGAGTGAGCTCAGTTCGGTAGGGGAGGTCATCTAAATAGTATCGCTCTTCTGAGTGGCTTAACATGGAATTTTATCGGGAGTATGCTTAAGCCATGAAAATACAATTTCTGGGTGCGGCAGGTGAGGTTACGGGATCAAGGCATTCCGTGGAGGTTACTGTTGGTGGGCGAGATATGCGGTTCATGGTCGACTTTGGTATGTTCCAGGGTGGGCGCGAAGCCACCACAAAGAACTTGGAGCCACTCCCGTTTTCTCCTAAGAGAATTGATTTCGTTGTATTGACGCATGCACATATTGACCACAGCGGTCTCTTGCCAAGACTCTGTGCTCAAGGGTTTACGGGCCCTATCTACTGTACAGATGCTACATTTGAGCTCTTAAAAATCATGCTGCCCGATAGTGCCCATTTACAGCGCTCCGATGTGGAGCGTGCGGTACGTAGGCAAAAGTCAGGAAAATGGCGCGGGGACTTACCAGTTGCGCTTTACTCGATGGAAGAAGCTGAGCTTGCGCTTGGACAATGTGAAGTGCTTGCCTACGGAAAATCTATAGAGCTCTGTGAGGGCATTAAGCTTGAGTTCCAGAATGCAGGCCATATTTTAGGATCTGCAATTGCGGTAATTGATATCAGTGAAGACCATGCCAAGAAAAAGCGCTGCGTTTTCTCTGGCGATATTGGCATGAAGGGCAAGCTATTGATGCCTGATCCCACCATCATTTCTCAGGCTGATATTGTCGTGGTCGAATCAACTTATGGCGATCGATTACATAAAACATTAACGGATACTAAGGTCGAATTAATTAAAGTCGTGACTGAGACTCTAGATGGCCATGGAAATATTATAATCCCCGCCTTTGCGGTGGGACGTACCCAAGAAATTCTGTTCCTATTGATTGATTTAGTTAAACGCAATTTGTTACCTCATCTCAGTATTTGGGTCGACTCTCCGATGGCAACAGCGGCTACCCACCTAACTCAGCATTTTTTTGCGCAATTAGATAAAGAGTCGCAATCCACCTTTGAATGGTTTAAAAAAAATCCGAGTGCAGTCGATTTGCGATTTATTGCTGACGTTGAGGAATCGAAAGCGCTCAATAAAATTAAAGGTGGCGCCATCATTATTTCTGCAAGCGGTATGTGTGATGCGGGTCGTATCGTTCACCATCTGCAGAACAATTTGCCTCGGGCGCAAAATGCGATCGTAATTACTGGTTTTCAGGCCTATGGCAGCTTAGGTCGCCGTCTGGTAGATAGAGCCGCAAAAGTACGTCTTTTTGGTGAGGAGGTTCCGGTGCGAGCATCTATTCATACTATTGGCGGGCTATCCGCCCATGCAGACCAGGCAGGTTTATTGGACTGGCTAAGAGGCTTTAGTTCTGCGCCTCAATCAGTCTTTGTGGTTCATGGTGAACCTGAAGCTTCCGCAGTCTTAGCGCAGACCATCCGCGAAGAGTTGGAATGGAGGAATGTCATTATTCCAGAGCGTCTCCACTCCTACACTTGCTAGCGTTTTACTCAGCTACCTTTGCGCCTTCGATGCCATGCTTTTTCATAGAGTTAGCGATAAAACCCGAAGTCTTTAGTTCCTCAATGAGGCCGCTCAGGTAGACGGTTATTTTTTCGAACTCAGTGCGTGATTTTGGGACTCCAATTGCCTGATGAATCACCATAAATCTGCCTGGCAGCATACGTACATTGCTATACCGCTTCGCATCTGCCTCTAGCTGCTGTTTCACACCTGCAGCAACATTACCTTTTCCGCTCATAAAGTCATCCACGACTGATTGAGAGTTGATTGATCGAAGCAGTGTGGCTTTTTTAATTTCACGCGTAAGGTAAAGGTCGTAGGCACTAGCTTTACCAACCACAATCTCATTGCCAGCAGCATCAACCCCTTCATTATCCTTTATGGGTGAAGCCGTTTTGACCATATAGGCGCCCTCAATTTGTATATAGGCGGGGGTATAACTAATATCTGCCCCACGAACTGGATCGATGGCTACAAAGATGAGATCTAGCTGATTGGCCTTCAGGGCCTCCACTATTGCCCCAGCACTTTTATAGGAGATCAGATCAACTGGTATGCTGGTTTGCCTTCCAATTTCTTTGGCAATATCTATCGTCACCCCCTTGGGTTGAGGTTCACTCTGATCGATTGAACCCGCTAATACTGGATTGCCTAGGTTAATGCCAACACGAAGAGTGCCAGTTGGTGCGAAAGATTTGAGCATGGCCTTATCGATGGATTTATTCATTACTGCATTCGGTGTTTGAGCCAAAATTAACTGGCATATGAACAGCAGACTACAGCCAAGAATTTTTTTCATAAAAGGGGAAGGATGTATAAATCGGTATAAAAAAACCGCGGCGAACCGCGGCTTATTTTCTCGGGAAGAGATTATTTCTTAGCATCAGCTGCAGGGGCTGCTGGAGCTTCTGCGGGTGCAACTGGGGCTGCAGGAGCATTTTTCTTGGCCTCTTCCATGTGAGCAGCTTCAGCACCATGCTTCTCGCCACCCATATCAATGTCGCCGTCGCCTTTGATGAGTAAGTAGGCTGTAGCAGAGATTAATACTAGTACCATGATGATGATTGAACGATTGCTCATTGCTATTCCTTCGGGTTGGTTAATATTTTCTAATTTTAACGCTTGAAACGCAGACGGTAAATCTGAATAAGCCCTAGATGTGAAATTAATGCAATATTCTAGGTAGTAATACTAATTCTGACCTTGTATCCTAGGACTTACCTGTCTGCAAAACTAAAGATAAGCCATTTTTAAAGGTTTAAATATGAGCCCAAAACTCCCTCTGAGTAATTCCCAAACCATTACTGATTTTTTGAAGCTTCAGAAAAGCCAGTTAGCAGAAAGTAGCTCTGATGATTCTTATAGATTTGCATTTGATGATCAGGCCTTTTTGGCGCGTCGCGAAACTCTAGGCTTACGCTTTCAGTTGGAGTTACTCAAGCCAGAGATCTTGCTGCATGAGCATGGTATCGAGCATACGATCACCGTTTTTGGTTCCACCCGTTTTGTGTCCTGCGAAAAAGCTCGAGATCTTGAAAAGCATGCCAATACCCCAGAGGCTATAGCTGCAGCTAAACGCGCTTTACTGCACTGCAAGTACTATGATTCAGCTAGGGAGTTTGGATCAATTGTTGCAAGCTATAACGCAACTCAATCCGAGGATCGAAACAAACTTCACATTGCTACTGGTGGCGGGCCCGGGATTATGGAAGCTGCTAATCGTGGTGCATTTGAAGCTGGGGATAAGACCATTGGTTTTAATATCAGTCTGCCAAGAGAGCAGCATCCCAATCCTTACCTCACGCCAGGCTTGAGCTTCCGCTTCCATTATTTTGCGATTCGTAAAATGCATTTCATGCTGAGGGCAAGAGCAATTGTGGCCTACCCAGGTGGCTTTGGTTCCTTTGACGAGCTTTTCGAGGTGCTCACCTTAATGCAAACTAAAAAAGTTGAACGCTTCCCCATCATCTTGGTTGGAAAGACATTCTGGCAAGAGGTGATCAACTTCAAGCAGATGCTGGATCATGGCGTGATAGATCAAGCAGATATGGATTTAATCCATTTTGTAGAAACTGCCGATGAAGCCTGGGCGGTAATTCGGAATTGGTATCAACTGGCCTAAGAGAATGATTCATAAGACCTGTAAAATAGTCCTCTAAAGATCATGTCCATTACCAATACCGTTACCCTTACTTCCGAGCTAGATTTACCGGCCTACTTATTTGGCATCGCCATGCTCCTTATTGTGATGCTGGTTCATGGGTTTGCTTTGCTTCAAATTGCAAAGCGCTATGAAGTGAAGTCATTTTTGTATTTGTCAGAGCATAAGTACTCTTCCGTGGCTTTCGTGTTTTATGTCAGTGTGCTGTGTTTATTTCTGACTCATATCTTTGAGATTATTCTCTGGGGTATCTCACTTCGAGTATTTAATCTATTGCCGAATTTAGGTGAGAGCATCTTGTTCAGTGGTAGCACCTATACAGCCATGGGTTTTATGGATGATCTTTTACCGAGTGGTTGGAAGATGCTGGCGATCATCATTGCTTTTTCGGGAATGTTCGCCTTTGCTTGGACCGCATCGGTCATGATCTCCATGACAAAAAATTTCCGTCAAGCCTATACCCGTCTACATATGCAAAAGCTAAAGATAGCACCTGAAGTCATAGAGCGTTTTAAGTAAGGCATGAGTGAAACATGAGTAAGGCATGGGATGCCATCATTATTGGCGGTGGAGCTGCTGGACTCTTTTGTGCTGGCGTTGCTGGTCAGCTAGGTAAGAGAGTCTTGGTACTTGACCATGCTGATGTCTTGTGCGAGAAAATTCGGATTAGTGGCGGTGGGAGATGTAATTTCACCAACTTACATAGTAGTCCAGCAAATTTTCTATCCTTAAATCCCCATTTTATAAAAAGTGCTCTAGCGCGTTATCCCGCAAAAGAATTTATTAAGCTAGTGCAGTCTTACCACATTGCCTATCATGAGAAACATCAGGGTCAGCTATTTTGCGATGATTCAGCAAAGCAAATTATCGAGATGTTGCTTGCGGAATGCGCTAAAGGTCAGGTTGACATTCGCCATCCAGTCTCAGCGCAGTCGGTCTTGAATGTAGAGGGGGAATGGATTGTTAAAACCAATACTGTTGAGGAGCGAGCCAGATCATTAGTAATGGCAACAGGCGGTCTACCAGTCCCGGCAATTGGCGCGACGGCATATTCTTTGGATATTGCCAAGCAATTCGGATTGAAGGTTATTGATCCGCGTCCCGCACTTGTACCGCTCTCATTCACGTCTGGTGAATTTGATAATCTCATTGAATTATCTGGTCTAAGTTTACCGGTGCGAATTGCAGCAGGCTCCAAGGGAAAGCGCTATGGTGCATGTCGCTTTAACGAGGATCTACTATTAACGCATAAAGGCCTCTCTGGACCTGCAGTTCTACAGGCTAGCAGTTACTGGGCCGAAGGTGAAGAAATTCACGTTGATTGGTTAGGCGCAGTAGAGGCCCATGGTCAATTTAGTTGTGATGAATTATTCAATCACGAGGATAACCGCCTTAAGTTAACAGAAAATATCTTGGCTTCAGTAATGCCATTGCGCCTAGCAAAAGCATTCGCTGAGCAGAAAAATCTCCTAGGTAAAAAATGGGCGGAGGTTTCTAAAAAGGACCGTCATTCACTCAAAGAGCTCATTACCAATTGGTCGGTAAAGCCAGCTGGAACATTGGGTTGGAAAAAAGCAGAGGTGATGTTGGGTGGTGTAGATACCAAAGAGCTTGACGGTCAAACAATGATGGCCCGAAATCATCCAGGCTTATATTTCATTGGCGAGTGTGTCGATGTGACGGGGCATCTTGGTGGTCATAATTTTCAGTGGGCCTGGGCTAGTGGTTTTGCTTGTGGTGGCGCCCTCTAGGCTGTTACTTTTTAATTCATTTCTCTAAATTATGCGCAAACTATTTCATAAAGTTGCAATTCTCTCAATAACCTTATTAGGCTTCTGGTTCTCTCTTGGTGCCCAAGCCGCATATCCAGATAAGCCAATCAAAGTCATTATTGGTTTTCCGGCGGGTGGACCGCTTGATGCCCATATGCGCTTGCTGGTTGAAAAACTACAAGCCATCTTAGGTCAAACCGTGATCGTGGACTACAAAGCAGGGGCAGGTGGTACGGTGGGAGCGCAATTTGTGGCTCAATCCCCCGCTGATGGATACACCTTGCTATTGGCTAATACCGGTACGATGGTAATTAATCCTGCGGTTTACACCAAAACCTCTTATGAGACTTTAAAGGAATTTCAACCGATCGCAAGGACCGCACAGCAGCCTTTAGCCTTGATAGTGAATAAGGATGTGCCAGCACAAACACTAAAAGAATTTATAGCCTATGCCAAAGCCAACCCCGGAAAGTTAAATTACGGCTCGGCTGGTAATGGCGGCATCTCCCATCTAGTCCCGGAAATGTTAAAAAATGAAACTGGTATTTTTATGGTGCATATTCCTTTTAAGGGAAGCGCTCCAGCCTTCACCGATCTTATAGCAGGGCATGTGCAGTTTATGGCTGAGTCAGTTCCCCAGGCAGCTAACTATGCCAAGTTAGGGAAGGTGAGGGCGCTCGCGGTTACGAGTGCAAAGAGAAATCCAGCACTCCCAAATACACCTACAGTGATCGAGACGGGTATTGCGAACTTGGAGGTTGTTGGCTTTTATGGAGTCTTAGCACCCAAAGGGACTCCACCAGAAGTAGTTAATAAACTAAGCCAGGCTTTTAAGGAGACCTTGGAGTCTGCCGATATTCAAAAAAGGATGCTTGAGCAAGGTGCCGATCCAGCTTATCTGAGTGCAGATCAATTTACTAAATTTCTAGCAGCGGAGATGCCGCGCTGGGCTAAAGCCGTAAAGCAAGCCGGAGCTAAGCTAGATTAGTTTGCTTGATTTCTCATCCAGTCGGCAGTATTAAAAAAAGACTCTTCTAGCTGAGCGCCAATCTGACTATCAATTCCGCAATCTTCCATCGCGCGATACATGCAAGCTAGCCATTGGTTGCGTTCTTTGAGGCCAATCTTGAAGGGCAAGTGCCTTGCGCGCAGCATGGGGTTGCCATGCTTTGGAGAGTAGATATCTGGACCGCCTAGCCAGCCTGATAAAAAGAGTTTGAGCTTTTCTCTCGAGCTCGATAGATCTTCAGAATGTAGTTCTCGTAAGTCTTCAAAGGACTCTTCTAGGGCCATCAAATCGTAGAAACGATCCACCAATTCTTCAAGCTTTGCAGCGCCGCCAATCATTTCGTATGGGTTTTTTCTCTCGCTCATACTGTAATTTTAATGCCAAGACAGTGGGGAATTGGCAAGAATGTGATTTGGGTATAGAGTAGAAGTGTGCCTTTTAATTGATCAGAATGTTTATTTAACTTAAGGAGAGATGCAATGGACAATAAGGATATTCAAGCATGGCAACAAGAAAAGGCGAAGGAGCTATTTGCCTATTCTCATAAGTTATTGGATGCCGCCAAAGATCTTAGTGCCCACCACCTTGAAGAGATTCAGTGGGGCATGAAAAATGCGATGGAGAGCGCCAAGTCTGCCGCTAAAAATGACCTTGCTAAGCTTAAAGAGCTTCAGGATCAGGCTACCAAGGAAGCTGCAAAACGCGCGACTGTTTATCAAAAGAAAGTGAAATCTGTTCTTAAGGACATTGGCGATGATGCGGCTGATGGAACTGAAAAGCATTTAGAGAAAGTTCGTAGCTCTTTGGTTAACTGGCTTGAGGATGTTGAGGGTAAATTACCAGGACATGCTGACAAGTTATCCAAAGTGGTTCATGACATGTCAACCGCTGGGCAGAAGATGTTTAAAGAGGGTCGTAAAATTGTGAATCAAGTTGCCGATGCTGCCGAGAAGAATATCGAAGAGCATCTGAGAAAATCCTCTGATTCTAAGAAGAATTCTAAATAGCCAGATACTACGCAAGATTGGCGGCCACCCAAATGGGTGGCTTTTTTATACCCAGCCCTGAAGCCAGATCTCAGAATCTTTCAGTTCGCGCCAAGGAATGACCCGAATATGTTGATCAAAGACGGCCTCTAGCTCTACGAACTCAATTGCTTGTTCAGGCGGCTCCAGAAGAACAACCTTACTCACCAAAAAGTGCTTGCGCTTATGACTTGGCTTTACTGCCGTCCACTTACTGAGCAATAGCTTTTTGGGGCTCAGGAGATTTTGTTCCTTAGAGTTCATTGCACTGAAATTCATTTGTGTTACCGACGAGTTTGCCTGAACTGGTCGTAAAGATATTGCTAGAGTCCTGTATTTGAGCGGGACATTTCAGATCAAAATAACTCAGTGGACCAAGGCTTCCACAGTAGTCGTATTGACGATTCTGAAACTGCATCTGCGCTTTTTTAAGAATCAGAGGAGATTTAGTTCCAGTACTATCTGTACATGACCAGGTGGTGTAAGTTTCTCGCCCACAAGCTGAGAGCCCTAAAGTCAATATCCAGAGGGCGATTGTTTTGTAGTTCACCATGATCAAAGTACCCAGAAGTGATGGGTGCCGTCCTTGCCAAGCTGCTCTACTAAACCAAATTCCCAATCTAGGTAGGCCTGCATCGCTGCGGGATCAACGCTGGTCCCTTCATATGGTCGCTTGTAGCGATCCATTGGGGGTGATGCTAAATGAGTAGCTCCTTTTTCAATATCAAGGCCAGCCTTGATCCAGGCTGCATTGCCTCCAGTCAATACGAGTACTTCCGCCTGAGTGAGAGATTGAATGAGCACTTGAATTTCTTGAGCCGCAAATATAGCTAAATCACCCGTGGTACTGGTGAGTATGTAGCGATTTGCTACGGGAAGATTTTTCAAGGCGCTGGTAAATTGAGAGCGTAGTGCAAACCAACTACCAGGAATATGCCCTTTGACATAATTTGCATGGGTGCTGAGATCGATGAAAATTGTCTTCTCATCATCCTTTAACCATGATGAAGCGGTATTCGCATCCACCATTTGAATATGAGGCGTTTGTGGATGAGGTGCAATCCAGGCTCCTTTCTCAGTCAGATCGCTTGCTTTGATGTCATCAATCACATAGACATCCCAAGCCATTTGAGCGAGCCATGAAGCTGGCATATTTGCTCTTACGCTACCGGGATCAGATAACACAATACGTGCACCGCGAACGGGCGCTACCATTTCTGTTTCTTGAACCAATTGACCGCCTGGCGTTGACCGAAATCCAGGTAGATGACCTACTTCATATTCTTCAGGCGTTCTTGGATCAAAGAAGTACGTGGTTCGCTCGGCCTGAGATTTCCATTGCTCGATATCGGCAAGCTTAACTCGCTTAACCCCAGCCTGGTCAGCAACGCTGCGTGCGCGCTCAGCAGCCTTGGCAGCAGTACTTTCGCTTACCTCCTTGAACTTACGACTTTGGCCTTGATCTAGCTCCTGACCAGCTAAGGTCCAGCCAATCGTGCCATTACGTAATGCATTGACTTCGTTTGGAATGCCGGCATTAATGAGTGATTGAGTGCCAATGATGCTGCGTGTTCTTCCTGCGCAATTGACGATGATCTTGGTCTTAGGATTTGGCGCTAATTCTGGAAGGCGCAAAACTAATTCAGCACCAGGGACGCTAATACCCGTAGGGATACTCATGGTTTGATATTCATCAAAGCGACGCACATCCACCACCACTACATCTTCCTTATCATCGATTAACTTCTTCACCTCTTGTGCCGACAGGGAGGGTGTATGCCGCTTTGATTCCACAAATTCACCAAAAGATTTGCTCGGAACATTCACGTCTTTAAAGACCTCTCCGCCAGCAGCCTTCCATCCTGTAACGCCGCCCTTAAACACTGAAACATCTAAATAGCCAAGCTTAGAGAGTCTTTCCGCCGCTAATTGCGCAAGCCCCTCACCATCATCAAGCGTAACAATCGGCACATCTTTTCTAGGAAGCTTGCTGAGTGCATCAACCTCAATACGTGATAGCGGGAGATTGGCAGCAAACAAAGGATGTTCTTGTGCATGAGGATCTTCTTCGCGAACATCTAATAGAGCAACTTCTTCTTTTTTGAGTAACTTATTACGGACAAATGCATAGTCTTGATTTTTGATGGACATCATTCTTTTCAGTATTGGTTGGGATGGTTAATTTAGGCGTAAATTTAAGGGAGGCATCTAATTCTTGCAAGACATTGGGGTGCCCAAGTCCTGGAAGATCAGGGTCTAAATAGGCCCTTAGAGCCAAGGCTTATCTATTTAAGGTGCCAGCCGATAAAAGAGAGGGATTTCTGCTTTTCACGCGTATCTCCGTTGTTTTTAATGGTTTTTTCCATTTTCGAGGATTTAGGCAATATAAGAGTTATCCCTAGGGCCCAACCTGCAATTCCCTGCTTTTTATGGGGATATACTATTTTTGAGCTTACTACTCAAACTTTCATTAAAGATCTAGGAGACAGGATGTCACAACACGATACATTGTTGGCTGCTTTTGAAACTTACAAAGCAGAAAACGAAAAGTTTATTGAAAAGGGTGTCAAGGCATCCGCTGCTCGTGCTCGTAAAGCTTTGCAAGAAATTGCCGGTGC
>CANGWT010000035.1 GCA_947457745.1 Burkholderiaceae bacterium
GAATAGTATTAGCAGTACGTACTGTCACACCACGGTTGTTGCTGCTCATTGATGATGTAGAACCTGTGTATGGTGAAACACCAGCAGTACCTTGGTTACCAGAAGAGACAGCAGACTGTGGATACACTGCGCTACCTGGCATGTTGTTGGTTTGACCAACGTCAGTAGCTGCCAATTGGTTAAACACTGGTGTGTACTGTGTACCAATCGAAGCTTGACCTAGGCCCTTGCTGCTTACGCCAACAAAAGATTGACGGTTGTTGATGCTAGAAAAGTTTGTTGATGTTGGTGTTAAGCCAGTCTCAATAGTGAAGAAAGCTGATTTGCCACCACCCAAGTCTTCCGTACCACGGAAGCCAAGACGGCTAGTTTGTTCAGCTGAAGTGCCAATCATTGAGTTTTTAGCAGCAGTAGTTGCAACTGCCTCACTACCGTCAGACTTTTGGTTGATGTAACCAACGTCCATGATACCGTACACAGTCACAGATGACTGAGCTTGAGCAGCGCCAGCAAATGCTGTCATTGCTGCGATTGCTAATAGCGATTTTTTCATTCTTTAAATCTCCATAAATTGAAAGTAATGCCCAAATAAAACCGGGACCTATGAATTTTGCTTGTTTTACCTCGCTTGACTGGATGTAAGGGTAATTAGGAGCTCTTTTTGCTTGTCAAAAGGTAGTTTTTTGGCTTTCTTCGTTGTATCACGGCAACAAGGCCATCCTTTTCGGGCATTTTGACGCTTGAGATGTCAAAATTGTCATATGGCAAGCCGTGAATTCCTAAAAATCCTCCAATCTGCCCGAATGGGTGATGTATCCGCACAACAAAATTTAGCTTCAGCCTATTTGACAGGTGCTTTTAAAACTCCCATTCAACCTGCTAATGCTCTGATTTGGCTCGAAAAGTCTTTTTTAAGCATTCAAAATCAAGCGCTTAGTCAGTCCAACGCAAACGAAGTCAGCATCGGCTCCATTGATAAGCTGAACCCGGGTGTTTTACAGATTCTTGAGCAAATTTCTGCTGTCCCCCTGGAGTTTGTATTAAATTCCCCTGCATTTGCTTTTGGCTGGGAGTCATTCTGGAAGCTCTCCCAATTAAACATTCCTCAGAGTGATGCAGCCAAGTGGCAGCTCGCACAATTACTGCTTGATCCTGAGAAAAAAGAGTTGCAAGCCGTACTCGAGGCTTGGCTGTCAAAAAATGAAGCCTCAAAAGAAATTTCATCACTTCAACAAATTGCCAGACAGTTTTTAGTAGATCTAGTTGACGCGGATTCGATCTTCACAAATGCTGCGAAAGATTTACTCTTTCAATTACAGCCAAGAGACGAGGCGCTGTCTTCACTCTGGAGTGCATGGGTCAGCGAAAAAAATGAAGGGGCTCTCATTCGTGCGGCTGAACTTGGCCTGACTGCTGCCAGAATTGCTCTTGGCCTCAGGTTGGCTCAATTGGATGACGCAGATACTGTAGAGCGAAGCAATAGCTCCCCAAATAAATCGAATGCCTCACTTAAAAAAGCAGCCTATTGGTTAGAGCTTGCAGCTAAAGATGGGGATCGAGATGCTTGGTTTGCACTCGGTGAAATTTATCGCCGCCCACAGTTTTCAGGGTACAACGCTACAGAGAGCGACCACTGCTTTGATCGCGCTGCAGATTTAGGTCATGCTAAAGCCCAATATAGGCGAGGGGCCAACTTATGGCGCAAGCGTGAAAAGACGGAAGAGAAAGTGCGAGGACTGCAGGCCTCTTATTGGGTGTGGCAAGCGCATCAGCAAGGTGTTCCTGAGGCCACAGAACTACTTGAGAAAATTCTTGAGAACGTGCCCAACCCTAAGAAAAATGATTGGTATCAATTAGCAACTTACGCAGAAAAAGCTTTGAATCGCCATGCTGAACACCAATTAGATGATGAGTGGGTTTTGCTATGCCATCGAATCCTCATTGCGAATCAATTTAATTTGAGTAAAGCGGAGTTGCTATTGTGTGATGTTAGCCAATTGCAGCACGAGCATTGCGTTGTTGTTGATATCCGCCACGAACTACCAAAAATTTTGCCTCGATTGATTCAGATTGAAACCACTCAACAGCGTCGCTCACTTCTCGCTGCTGGTAAAACATTTGTTGGAAGCGAATTAGATCTGGAGGGGAACTTAAGACAAAGACGCTACCGATTTGACCGAGTCACTGAATGGCTTAAAGCCACCTTCTCAGAAGATCAGGTAGCGGTCTGAGTATCCACATTCTCGGCGTCATCCGAAGGTTTGGGAACATAAAAACGTGCTATCAAGAGGCCGAGTTCATAGAGCAAAGTCATTGGCACAGCCAACAGTAGTTGAGACAACACATCTGGCGGCGTCACAACCGCTGAAATCACAAAAGCACCAACGATCACGTAAGGACGAATCTCTCTCAGCTTAGCAAGGGGCACCATGCCCATACGGACCAAGACGACGACGACGACTGGCACCTCAAACGTGACTCCAAAAGCAAGGAAAGTATTCATAGCAAAACTTAAGTACTTATCAATGTCGGTGGACATCTCCGCACCCAAGGGCGCGTTATAACTTGCCATGAATTCAAATACGGTAGGAAATACCAAAAAGTAGGCGAACGCCATACCAAATATAAAGAGGCTATAGCTACTCACAATGAGTGGCACGATCAGTTTGCGTTCATGTTGATACAAGCCAGGGGCTATGAATGCCCAAAGCTGATACATCACTACTGGCAGTGCAATCACGAAGGCAACCAACATGGTGACCTTCATGGGCACAAAAAATGATCCCGTTACATCAGTCACGATCATCTTGCCACCAGCGGGCAATGAATTCAGGAGCGGTTGTGAAAATAAATGAAAAATATCCGGTGCCCAGTAAACAAGACAAACGAACACCACAATGATTGCTAGAGCCGACTTAATGATGCGATCACGCAACTCAAACAAATGGGATAAGAAAGATTCCTGTAAACCAGAATCTTCAGTGGAATTATTTTGCGTCATTGATATTTTTATTTGCTTTACTTTGGGCCAATTTATTTACCCGCACTGTGGTGGAAGCGCTTCATGCGTGCCGCCCCAGACTGTACTCTGGTACGCATACCAGTGGAATGCTTAAACCAAACCGGTCTTGCGGCCCGCCTCACACCCCAACTTTTGCGACCTTGGCGTATAGACTTACCAAATACCTCTTTTTCATCAAGCGGGGCTCTGGTGAAATTATTTTCAAAAATATCAGCTTGGTCGCTCAGGTTTGAACCAGCCTCTTGAACGGTAGATTGAAGTGAGCTCTCCACATCTTTAAAAGCGGAGACACTGTCTTCGCGGAGTTTCTTGAACTCCTCGACATCCATCTGCCGGCTAACCTCAGATTTAACATCAGCCATATAGCGCTGCGCTCTGCCAAATAAATTGCCGGCCATACGGGCGATCTTTGGAAGACGCTCGGGTCCGACCACCACCAATGCAACTACTGCAATGAGTGCAAGCTTAGATACTCCGAGATCAATCATTACAGGTGCGCATTATTTCAATCTGAAATTACTTGTTTACGTCTTTAGCATGAACATCCACAGTTTTTTCTGTTGATGCAGCAGCGCTCTGAATTTGTTCCTTTGGCTCTTCAGCTCCTTCAGGCGTCTTCATGCCATCTTTAAAGCCTTTCACAGCACCACCTAAGTCAGTGCCGATATTGCGCAACTTTTTGGTACCGAATACCAACATCACGATTACCAAAACAATTAACCAATGCCAAATGCTAAATGAACCCATTTTTAATCTCCTCGGACTATTTTTTCCAGGGGCGTGGACCGCCCATCACATGCAAATGCAAGTGATAAACCTCCTGCCCACCATCTGCACCATTGTTCACTACCAATCTAAAGCCGCCATCTTTTCCAGGACGACAACCTTGTTCCTTGGCGAGACGCGGTGCTAATTCCATCATTCTACCTAGCAATGGAGCATCTGCCACTTCTGCAGACTCCAGCATGGGGATATGTTTTTTAGGAATCATCAGAAAATGGATGGGGGCGGCTGGGTTGATATCTTTAAAAGCATAGATTTCTTCATCCTCATATACCTTTTGGGATGGGATGGCTCCTTGAGAAATCTTACAAAACAGGCAATTTGGGTCGTGAGACATCAATTACTCCTTTATAGCCGCATCTCTGGCGGCTTTTTCTTCGATGCCTGAGGTACCTAGACGGCGCTCCAACTCGGTAATCACATCTTCTGGGCGCAAGCCAAACTGGGATAAAGCAATCAAGCAATGGAACCAAAGGTCAGCCATCTCGCCCACCAAAAGTTTTTGCTGCTCAGGGGCTAGATTTGCATTTCGAGCATCCTTGGCGGCCATGACTGCTTCTGTGGCCTCCTCGCCAATCTTCTTGAGAATGCCATCATCGCCCTTTGAGAAAAGCAAGGCGGTATAAGAGGTCTTCGGATCTGCTTGACCAGATTTAAAGGCATCACGTCTCTGATCTACTACGTCAGCCAAATAAGCCAAAGCAGAATCTAAATTAGAAGGTTTTTGTACTGAACTAGTCATAAAGTGATTTTATGTCTTTTATTGCCGAGAAGATTATGGGGTCTTATTTGTGAGGCTTAGACTCATCCACCCAGGCAGATTTATCTGAATCCCACCGCAGAAAGAAGCAACTGTGCTCGCCAGTGTGACAAGCGATACCATCTTTTTGCTCGACCATGAGCAAAATTGTGTCGCCATCACAGTCGAGGCGGATTTCTTTTACTTTTTGGGTGTGACCGGATTCTTCGCCCTTATGCCAGAGCTTCTGCCTTGAGCGGGTCCAGTACACGGCCTCGCCCAAACGCAAAGTTGCCAATAAAGCATCTCGATTCATCCAAGCCATCATCAAGATATCTTTACTCCCCACTTCTTGAGCGATTACCGGAACCAGACCTTGCTGATTCCAAGCAACGGCATCAAGCCATGAGTCAGCTTGCAACGATTCGATTGGGGTGAACGCGCTCATCTATTATTTATCTCTGTATTGATCTGATCTGCACATTAAATACGAACGGGGATGCCTTGGCTAGCCATATATTCTTTTGCCTGTCCAACAGTATATTCACCATAATGAAAAATACTTGCTGCAAGAACAGCATCAGCATGGCCTTTAGTAATGCCATCGACCAAATGCTGCAAGTTACCAACGCCACCAGAAGCAATCACAGGCACACTCACTGCATCACTCACTGCTGCAGTTAACTCAAGATCAAAACCATCTTTACTGCCATCGCGATTCATGCTCGTGAGAAGAATTTCTCCAGCACCACGTTTCGCAACCTCAGTGGCCCATGCGACTACATCCATACCTGTTGCAGTTCTTCCGCCATGGGTAAATACTTCCCAGTTACCAACTTCAGTCTTCTTGGCATCAATCGCAACAACAATGCACTGAGAGCCGTAGTAAGCTGCCGCATCCGAAACTAAATCTGGATTCGCTACTGCCGATGAGTTCATGCTGACCTTATCTGCACCGGCATTGAGTAAACGACGCACATCCGCTACTGCACGTACACCACCACCAACTGTTAGGGGAATAAATACTTGGGATGCGACATCTTCAATAATGTGCAATATGAGATCGCGACCATCAGATGTAGCAGTAATATCCAAGAAGGTAAGCTCATCAGCACCTTGAGTGTTGTAGCGCTTAGCAATCTCTACCGGATCACCTGCATCGCGCAGACCAACGAAGTTCACACCTTTTACAACGCGCCCTGCCGTGACATCAAGGCAGGGAATGATTCTTTTAGTTAGCACTGATCAGCACTCTAGATAATTTTCTTGGCAAACTTAAGAGTTAACTCATCTGCATATTTTTGCGCCGCCGTTAAATCTAAATCACCAGCATAAATTGAGCGTCCAGCAATCACGCCCATGACACCTTCAACTTCGGCTTCACATAAGGCTTCAATATCTTGATTGTTAGATAAACCGCCGCTAGCAATTACCGGAATCCGAATAGCTTGCGCCAATTTAATCGTGGCATCCATATTGATACCCTTCATCATGCCATCACGACCAATGTCGGTATAGATGATTGCTTCAACACCGTAATCTTCAAATTTTTTAGCAAGGTCGATTACTTCATGGCCCGTGATCTTGCTCCAACCATCTGTCGCCACTTTGCCATCACGTGCATCTAGACCCACCATGATTTGTCCAGGGAAAGCGGTGCAAGCATCCTGAACAAAACCGGGGCTCTTGACCGCTGCAGTACCAATAATGACTGTACTAACACCGTCATCCAATAAACGTTCAATAGTTTCGAGATCGCGAATGCCACCACCCAACTGGACGGGAATTTCATCGCCTACTGCTTTAAGAATGGATTTAATCGCTGACTCGTTCTTGAGTTTGCCAGCAAAAGCACCATTCAAATCCACGAGATGTAAACGACGCGCGCCCTTACTAATCCAGTGCGCTGCCATGGCCCCCGGATCTTCAGAAAAAATAGTGGCTTTATCCATGTCACCTTGTTCGAGTCGAACACAGTGGCCGTCTTTTAGGTCAATCGCAGGAATCAGCAGCATAGCGGTAGCTTAGAAAAGTATTAAGGTTGCCAAGAAACAAAATTTTTGTAGAGCTTTAATCCGTATTCTGCACTTTTTTCTGGATGAAATTGTGTTGCAAAAATATTATCCCTTGCAACGGCAGAAGTAAACCAATCGCCATATTCTGTTGATCCCGCAATATCTTCTTTGCGCTGCGGCACAACATAGTAACTATGTACAAAATAAAAACTGGTCAAATCCGGGATGCCATCCCAAAGTGGGTGCTGGCGATCCTGGCGTACTTGGTTCCAGCCCATATGAGGGACTTTATAAGCAGAGCCATCTGGCTGTAATTTGCCAGCCAACTCAAATCGTTGCACTTCACCAGAAATTAATCCCAGGCAAGGTGTCCATGCCGACTTGGAGCTTGCCCGCACTTCAGCACTTTGATCAAAAAGCATCTGCTCACCCACGCAAACACCTAATAGTGGCTTATTTTTTGCAGCATTTAGTAGCGCCTCTAAGAGACCAGACTCTTCAAGATGCTTCATGCAATCGGGCATAGCGCCCTGCCCTGGAAGCACTACTCGCTCTGCCGAGATGATTTCTTCTGGGGTGTGCGCAATCAGGACATGAGCACCCGGCGCCACATGATGAAAGGCTTGATACACGGAACGTAAGTTTCCCATTCCGTAGTCAACGATCGCAATGGTTTGCGCCAATTGTTAGCCTATATTCTGTGGTTTTTTGACAGTCTTCTACTCAACGCTAGAAATTGTCTAGATTAGAGACTGCCCTTGGTAGAAGGAACAACACCGGAGGCGCGTGGATCGAGCTCTAAAGCCATGCGCAATGCACGGCCAAAGGCCTTGAATACGGTTTCAATCTGGTGGTGAGCATTAATGCCACGTAAGTTATCGATGTGCAGAGTCACTCCGGCATGGTTTACAAAGCCACGGAAGAACTCAATACTGAGATCCACGTCAAAGTCACCTACTCGTGCACGGGTAAATGGGACATTGAATTCCAATCCTGGACGACCAGAAAAGTCGATCACTACGCGCGAGAGGGTTTCATCCAAAGGAACGTAGGAATGGCCATAACGGGTAATACCCGCTTTATCGCCAACCGCCTTGGCAAAGGCTTGGCCCAAGGTAATACCTACATCTTCAACGGTATGGTGATCATCAATATGGGTATCTCCATTTGCCACTACTTTGAGATCGATCATGCCGTGACGGGCAATTTGATCCAACATATGGTCTAGGAAGGGTACGCCCGAGGCTAGCTCAGCCTTACCTGTGCCATCTAAATTGATGACAATTTGAATTTTAGTTTCCGAAGTATTTCGGGTAACGTCGGCTTGCCGCATGCTTCAGTGCGCCGCGAGGCGAAGTGTTGATTGAAGCCTCATAATATCATTCCTGATACAGATATAAATGCCGATTTTTTGATTGCTAGCGTTTATTCACTTTTGCTGATTTTTAACTAGAGTCCCTCATGAGCCGCTTTTGGAGCCCCGTTGTTCAGACCCTGACCCCCTATACCCCTGGGGAGCAGCCGCAAATGCAGCGCCTAGTTAAGCTGAACACGAATGAAAGTCCTTACGGTCCATCTCTCAAGGTTCTAGCTGCCATAAATCAGCAAAACACGGATGATTTAAGGCTCTATCCAGACCCCGAAGGAGCGGTCCTAAAAAAGGCAATCGCTGATCTACATGGCCTAAACCCTAAACAGGTATTTTTAGGAAATGGCTCCGACGAAGTCCTAGCCCACGTATTTTTAGGCTTGCTCAAGCAAGCTAAGCCCATCCAGTTTCCAGATATCACCTATAGCTTCTACCCAGTCTATTGCAAATTATTTGGGATTAACTATGAAACAGTCCCCCTTGGTTCCCATTTTGAGATCCAAGCTGATGATTTCAAAACCCCCAATGGTGGAATTATTTTCCCCAATCCCAATGCTCCCACTGGTCAAGCTATTCCTCGATCAGATATCGAAGCTCTACTCAGCAGAAATACAGAATCCGTAGTGGTTATCGATGAAGCTTATGTAGATTATGGAACAGAGTCTTGCATTCCGCTTCTACGTGGAAGTACTTGTCCCGAAAATCTCTTGGTAGTTCATACGCTATCCAAGTCCCGTGCCCTAGCAGGTCTTCGCGTTGGATTTGCAGTGGGGCATCCAGCCCTCATTGAAGGCCTAGAGCGCGTAAAAAATAGCTTTAATTCCTACCCACTTGGACGCTTGGCTCAAGCGGGAGCAATTGCCGCAATACAAGATCAAGCCCATTTAGAATCTACCAGTAAAAAAGTGATTCAAACTCGCGAACGCTTAGTCGCTGAATTAAGCGTACTAGGGTTTGATACTTTGCCATCAACGGCCAACTTTCTTTTTACGCGCCATCCAAAGCATGCTGGCGTAAAGTTGTATCAAGCTTTACGCGATCGCGGAATTATTGTGCGTCACTTCAAGTCACCACGTATCGAAGAATTTCTGCGCATCACCATCGGCACAGATGATCAAACAAATGAATTGATTAGCGCTCTAAAAGGAATTCTAGCTAGCCACTAGAATGCGCGCCTGAATCAAGCCTTTTTAACTCTGTGAGGCCACATAGGCGGCCTCTACTACCCGAACCATCGATGGATGCAATACTCCTAATTTAGGAATTTGACCATTTGGAGCTGACGGAGGCACAGAAAACCACTCTGTTGAAAATGGCAAATCGATCACCTGCTTTAAATTAAATTTAGTATCAAAACTCAAGTTAGCGGCTGCGTATGCCGCTGGATTTATTTCGCGATAAATAGCGAATTCACCCCTATACAGCGTCCTCATTTTTTGGCTGGTCCCATACGCGACCTGAACTGTAAATCGAGGTATGTCATCGTCAAACACACTTAAGATCAGCGCCGGTCGAGGCTTAGGGCGAGAATTAATTTGATCCGGAAAATGACACCACACTATATCGCCTGCCGTGGGCTCTGGCCACCAACGCACCATTAAACAGTCTTATTTAGAAACAAGCTGGAGCGCACAGATTTTTTCTTTTCAGAGACCGAGGCAATTTTTTTAATTTGACGAATCTGGGTAACACTTAACGGACCATCATCTGGCTCATACTGCGGAAGAATTTTTACAGCTAATTCGTGCAACGCAATATGCAAAGCCTGCGTCTCATCGACTCCCAGCTTCTCAGCAAGTAATTTGGCAGTATTTCGAGTTACCCCCGTAGGGCTATCAAAATTTCGGTAGCGAAATGGGATTTGCATAGGTAAAGCTTTTGAAGGCATAAACATCTCCTTTTTAGATATCTTTAAGATATCATATTATTAGGAGACAAGCAAGCCAAAATTTAATGAGCCTAGGGCAAGCTGAGGTAATCTATTTCTTCAGCCGCATTTCCGCTGCACGTGCATGAGCAGTTAAGCCTTCACCATGTGCGAGCGTACTGGCTACAGCACCTAGTGTTTGAGCGCCTGCCTCACTGACTTCAATCATGCTCGAGCGCTTGATAAAGTCATACACACCCAATGGGGATGAGAAGCGCGCAGTGCGTGCTGTTGGTAAAACGTGATTCGGGCCTGCGCAATAATCGCCTAGAGACTCGCTAGTGTAGTTGCCCATGAAGATGGCACCAGCATGACGAATGAATTCAGCCCACTTACGCGGCTCAGCAGCGCAAATCTCTAAATGTTCAGCAGCAATAGCATTAGCAATCTCACAAGCCTCTCCCATATCTTCTACCTGAATCAATAAGGCGCGATTTAGAAGTGATGTCTCAATCACTTTCTTTCTGGGCATTTCAGGTAAGAGTTTGTTAATGCTATTTTGCACTTCTTGAATAAATTTTTCATCTGGGCAAAGCAAAATAGATTGCGCCAATTCATCGTGCTCTGCTTGAGAAAACAGATCCATCGCAATCCAATCGGGATTACTAGAGCCATCGCAGAGAACTAAAATTTCTGAGGGTCCCGCGATCATATCAATGCCGACAGTACCAAATACTCTACGCTTAGCAGCCGCGACATAGGCATTACCAGGGCCAACAATTTTGTCTACCGGCGGAATAGTTTGCGTACCATAAGCTAAAGCACCTACTGCTTGCGCACCACCAATCGTAAAGACGCGATCAACACCAGATAAGCAGGCAGCAGCTAGGACTAAGGGATTGCGAGCACCATCAGGGGTGGGTACCACCATAATGACTTCTTTTACGCCAGCAACTTTTGCGGGAATCGCATTCATCAACACAGAGGATGGATAGGCAGCTTTACCACCAGGCACATAAATTCCGACGCGATCTAAGGCTGTAACTTTTTGACCTAAACGCGTGCCATCGGCCTCTTCATATTCCCAAGAGTGGCAACCCGCTTCAATCTTTTGATGCTCGTGATAGGCGCGTACTCTTTGCGCGGCAATATTCAAAGCATTTTTTTGCTCAGCCGATAAACCTTCGTAGGCTTTTTTTAATTCTTCTTGAGAAATTTCCAACTCAGTAACACTGGAAACATTAAGGCGATCAAACTGCTTCGTAAAAGAAAGTACTGCAACATCACCTTCACTTTTGACTCGCGCCAGAATATTGACAACTGCAGCATCAATCGCCTGATCGTCTGCCATGGGCAAAGACAAACTAGAGAGCAAAGTTTCTTTGAACCCAGCATCTTTACTATTAAGGCGTTTGACTTTGACTTCTGCTGACATATAAATTTTTTTCTTTACTTCAGCAACTCAAAGAATGGCTGCAGCTGTGTGCGCTTACGTTTGTAAGACGCTTGATTCACTACTAAGCGCGCACTAATATCGGCAATGGGCTCTACCTCAACCAAGCCGTTAGCACGCAAGGTATTACCGGTGGACACCAAATCAACAATTGCGTCTGCCAAACCAACTAATGGGGCTAGCTCCATCGAGCCATACAAATGAATCGTATCGATGTGAACACCTTTATTAGCAAAGTGTTCACGTGCGCAATTGACGTACTTGGTTGCGACTTTCAGACGAGAGCCTTGTTTTACCGCAGCAGCGTAATCAAAACCTTCTTTAACAGCAACTGACATACGACATTTAGCGATATCCAAGTCAAAAGGAACATATAAACCATCGGTGCCGTTTTCCATCAATACATCTAAACCTGCAACTCCAAAGTCTGCACCGCCAAACTGGACGTAGGTCGGCACATCTGAAGCGCGCACAATAATGAGGCGCACATCTGGATTGGATGTTTCAATAATCAGTTTGCGTGACTTTTCTGGATCCTCAAGCGGACGAATGCCGATCTTAGATAAGATCTCAGAGGTTTCTTCGAAGATGCGCCCCTTCGAGAGGGCTAGAGTTAGCTTCATGGACTAATTATCCATCAGGCTTACTTGATACGCTGAATGTTGGCCCCTAGAAGGGTCAACTTTTGCTCCATACGGTCATATCCACGATCTAAGTGATAAATCCGGTCAACCTGAGTTTCCCCTTGGGCCGCTAAACCAGCAATCACTAAACTGGCGGAAGCTCGTAAATCGGTAGCCATGACGATAGCTCCAGAAAGCTTCTCAACACCTTGCGCAATTGCCGTATTACCCTCAATTGCGATATCAGCACCGAGGCGGTTCATCTCTTGAACGTGCATAAAGCGATTTTCAAAGATGGTCTCAGTAATGGTGGAGTTACCCTCTGCGATGGCATTCACTGCCATAAGTTGCGCCTGCATATCGGTCGGGAAGGCTGGATATTCAGAGGTACGGAAGCTAACAGCCTTAGGACGGCTTTTCATAGAAGCCTTAATCCAATCAGGGCCCACTTCCATCTCTAAACCAGCTTCTTTGAGCTTGACGATGACAGCATCCAATGTATCTGGGCGGCAGTGTTTCACTAGGACCTCACCACCAACAGCAGCTACTGCACACAAGAATGTACCTGCCTCAATACGGTCAGCAATCACAGCATGTTCTGCACTGTGGAGGCTCTCAACACCCTCAATGACTAAACGATCGCTGCCGATGCCGGTAATTTTCGCGCCCATTTTGACGAGCAACTCAGCTAAGTCCCCTACTTCTGGCTCGCGTGCTGCATTCTCTAAGATGGTTGTGCCTGACGCCAAAGTAGCAGCCATCAATAAATTCTCTGTACCGGTTACGGTGATCATGTCAGTCAAGATGGAGGCACCTTGTAGACGACCCGTAGCAGATTTAGTTTCTGCCTGAATATAACCACTCTTAATCTTGATGGTGGCGCCCATTGCTTTTAAGCCCTTGATATGCTGATCGACTGGACGCGCACCAATAGCGCAACCGCCCGGCAGTGAAACCTTGGCGCTATGCATTCTGGCAAGCAATGGGCCCAGAACCAAAATCGAGGCGCGCATGGTTTTAACCATCTCATAAGTCGCTTCAGAGCTCTTAATATTGGCCGCATTCAGTACTACATGATTTCGATTGTTCGCATCCGGAAAAGAAACGGTTACACCAATTTCTTGCAAGAGCTTAAGCATGGTCCGAACATCTTGTAAGTCAGGAACATTACGCAAAGTGATAGGCTGATCAGTGAGCAAGCAAGCACACAAAATTGGTAGCGCTGCATTCTTGGCGCCAGCAATCAGCACCTCACCCTTTAGGGGGGTGCCGCCAACCATTCGTAATTTATCCATGAATCTATTCCGGTAGAAAGCTAATACAGTATTTAAGTTGGCGTATTTTGCGCGAACTCTTCAGGGGTGAATGCTTTAATTGATAAAGCATGAACCTCTGCTTTCATGCGATCGCCCATGGCACCGTATACCAACTGATGACGCTGAATCAGACGTTTGCCTTCAAACTCTGGGCTCACAATCGTCGCAAAAAAATGCTGCCCATCACCCTCCACTTTGACATGGGTGCATGTGAGGCCA
>CANGWT010000036.1 GCA_947457745.1 Burkholderiaceae bacterium
ATATTTAATAAATTGGGTGATTCAATTCGGTAAAACAGGGCGCTAGGCCCCTGGGGTGCCCCCAGACCTAAAAAACGTCCAAGCCTTTATTGTAGAGTAGGTAGGGGAGTCTGACAGTCCAATTCCTTTGGGGTAGGAAGCTCAGACGATTTAGAATGGAGGAATCCCCATAAACCACTCTTTTTGCCTATTCTCATGCCGGAATCTCTCTTTAAAGTAAAGCGCCTTAGTGAACTAGCTGCTGCAGGTCTTCTCAAGGGGAAACGGGTTTTGATCCGTGCCGACCTCAATGTTCCTCAGGATGACTTAGGTAACATCACGGAGGACACCCGTATCAGAGCCTCCATGCCAGCAGTACAAATGTGTTTGGATGCCGGCGCAGCCGTTATGGTGACATCTCACTTGGGGCGTCCAACCGAAGGTGAATTCAAGCCTGAAGATAGTTTGACTCCAGTAGCCGATCGGATTGCCACACTCCTAAATCGTAAAGTTCCTTTAATCAGCGATTGGGTGGACGGTAACTTTGAAGTCAATCCAGGAGAGTTGGTATTGCTAGAGAACTGTCGCCTGAATGTGGGTGAGAAAAAGAATAATGATGAGTTGGCCAAAAAGATTGCCGCTCTGTGTGATGTATATGTCAACGATGCCTTTGGTACTGCTCACCGTGCTGAAGCAACCACTCATGGCGTAGCCAAATATGCTCCAATTGCCTGCGCAGGCCCATTAATGGCGGCCGAGTTAGATGCTTTGAGTCGTGCGTTAGCAAGCCCTAAGCGCCCCTTAGTCGCAATTGTGGCGGGTTCAAAAGTATCTTCGAAGCTCACTATTTTGAAAGCTCTAGCTGACAAAGTGGATGAGTTGATTGTGGGTGGCGGTATCGCTAATACATTCATGCTGGCTAAAGGTTTGCCAATCGGTAAGTCATTAGCAGAGCCAGATTTGGTTAATGAGGCTCGAGAAATCATGGAGATGATGGAAAAGCGCGGCGCGCATGTCCCCATCCCTGAGGATGTTGTTGTTGCAAACGAACTTTCTCCATTAGCGCGTGCAAATCGTGTTGCTGCTGATCAAGTAGCTGATGACGATATGATTTTGGATATCGGCCCGAAGACTGCAGCACGTTTATCTACCATGCTGGCGCACGCAGGGACGATTGTGTGGAATGGCCCATTGGGTGTATTTGAGATTGATCAGTTTGGTGGTGGCACCAAGATGTTAGCGGCAGCGATTGCCCATTCACCCGCATTTTCGATTGCTGGTGGTGGCGATACCTTGGCGGCGATCGCGAAGTACGGTATTGAAAATCAAGTGGATTACATTTCTACTGGCGGCGGCGCTTTCTTAGAATTCTTAGAAGGTAAAACCTTGCCAGCCTTTGCAGTATTGGCTGAAAGAGCGAAAGATTAAATATGTTAAGAGCAACAAAAATCATTGCCACATTAGGTCCTGCATCAGAAAAGCCTGAAGTTTTACGCGAGATGATTCGTGCAGGTGTAGATGTTGTGAGAATGAACTTTTCTCATGGCACTGTCGCTGACCACAAAGCACGTCACGATTTAGTGCGTAGCATTTCTGCAGAAGTTGGCAAAGAGGTTGGTATCATGGCCGACCTTCAAGGTCCAAAAATTCGCGTGGGTAAGTTTGTTGATAGCAAAATTCTCTTAAAAGAGGGCGCGCATTTTATTTTGGATGTCGCTTGTGAGCTTGGCAATCAAGAGCGCGTAGGTTTGGATTACAAAGAGCTGCCTCAAGATGTCAAACCAGGCGATCGTCTTTTATTGAATGATGGTTTAGTTGTTCTTCGCGTAGAGAGTGTTAAAGGCGGAGAAATCTTTACCTTGGTAGAGCAGGGTGGCCCGCTCTCCAATAACAAAGGTATTAATCGTGCCGGTGGAGGTTTGACTGCGCCAGCGCTGACAGAAAAAGATATTTCTGATTTGGATTCTGCGATTGCAATGGGCGTCGATTTTCTAGCGATCAGTTTTCCAAAAGACGGTGCAGATATGGCCTATGCCCGCAAGCTGGCGGATGCCGCTAGTGCAAAGCATGGCGTTGGTAAGGTACGCACGATTGCTAAGGTGGAGCGTGCAGAAGCTATTGAAACTGAAGCTCTCAAGAGTATTATCGCGGAGAGTGACGGCATCATGGTTGCACGTGGTGATTTGGCTATTGAGGTTGGTAATGCTGCTGTCCCTGCCTTGCAAAAGCGCATGATCAAACTCGCGCTCGAGGCTGATAAATTTACGATAACAGCAACACAAATGATGGAGTCCATGATTAATGCTCCAGTACCTACGCGTGCTGAGGTGAGTGATGTGGCTAATGCGGTATTGGATGGTACGGATGCTGTGATGCTTTCCGCGGAATCTGCTGCTGGTAACTACCCGGTACAAACTATCAAGGCAATGGCCGAGATTTGTGTTGAAGCGGAAAAGTCAGACCGTGTAAAACTGGATACGGATTTCTTGGATCAAACCTTCTCACGCATTGATCAAACGATTGCCTTGGGAGCCCTATTTACAGCACATCACCTTAATGCCAATGCGATCGCCGCATTAACGGACTCTGGGTCTACTGCGGTATGGATGAGTCGTCACAATATCCATTTACCTATCTTTGCTTTAACTTCAAAGATTACTACCCAGCGTGCCTTGAGCACTTATCGTAATGTTTTCCCCATCGGCTTGGATTACACCAAGCAACGTGATACCGCCTTGCAAGAGGTAGAGGATTGCCTGAAAAGGTTGGGAGCAGTCAAGAAGGGTGATGTAGTAGTTCTAACTTCAGGTGAGCCTATGGGTGAGCCTGGCGGCACGAACTCACTCAAGATTATTCAGGTGAAGTAATTTACTTTTTAAAATATTGATTCAAATTATTTATTACTAACATTTCAATTAAGAGACCATCATGGCTTTAGTATCTTTACGACAACTCCTAGATCATGCTGCTGAAAATGGCTATGGCTTGCCAGCCTTTAACGTTAACAATTTAGAGCAAGTAACGGCGATCATGGAGGCTGCTAATGAGGCAGATTCTCCGGTCATCATGCAAGCTTCTGCTGGTGCTCGAAAATATGCTGGTGAATCATTCCTACGTCACTTGATTTCTGCTGCAGTGGAAGCTTATCCACATATTCCAGTCGTAATGCACCAAGACCACGGCCAAAGCCCGGCAGTTTGTATGGCTGCCATTAAGAGCGGCTTTACTAGCGTGATGATGGATGGTTCTTTAGAGGCTGATGGTAAGACAGTTGCCAGTTATGAATACAACATCGATGTATCTAGAGAAGTGGTGAAGTTCTCGCACTCTATTGGGGTTACCGTTGAAGCTGAATTAGGTGTTCTTGGCTCGCTAGAGACTATGCAGGGTGATAAAGAAGATGGTCACGGCGCTGATGGCAAGATGACGCGCGAGCAATTGTTGACTGACGTTGAGCAGGCGGCTGACTTTGTAAAAGCGACACAGTGCGATGCCTTGGCGATCGCGATAGGTACTAGCCATGGCGCCTATAAATTTACTAAGAAGCCAACAGGTGACATCTTAGCAATCGAGCGCATTAAAGAAATTCATACCCGCATTCCTAATACACATTTAGTGATGCATGGTTCGTCCAGCGTTCCACAAGAGTTGCTTACAGAAATTCGTGAGTTTGGTGGCGACATGAAGGAAACTTACGGTGTGCCTGTTGAAGAAATTCAAGAGGGCATTAAGAACGGTGTTCGCAAGATCAATATTGATACTGATATTCGCTTAGCCATGACGGGCGCTATCCGTCGTTACCTGTTTGAGAATCCAAGCAAGTTCGATCCGCGTGATTATCTCAAGCCTGCACGTGAAGCGGCTAAGAAAGTTTGTATTGCGCGCTTTAATGCTTTTGGTTGTGCTGGTCAAGCATCCAAAATTAAACCAATTCCTCTGGAAAAAATGGCTGAACTTTACAAGAGTGGCAAATTAGCCCAGATTGTGAAGTGAGATAGATATGCCCGCTTTGTACGCCACTTCTATTAAGTCATTACCTTTACTCTCTCAAGGAAAGGTGCGTGATGTATATGCAGTGGGCGATAACAAGCTGCTCATGGTCACTACAGATCGCCTGTCTGCCTTTGACGTAGTGATGGGTCAACCCATTCCTGAGAAAGGAATTGTGCTCAATCAAATGGCTAACTTTTGGTTTGATAGGCTAGCCAATGTGATTCCAAATCATTTGACTGGTATTGATCCTGAAAGCGTTGTGCCTGCTAATGAAGTCGATCAAGTGAGAGGCCGTGCGGTAGTAGCTAAACGATTGAAGCCAATCTTAGTCGAAGCGGTAGTGCGAGGTTACCTGGCTGGTAGTGGTTGGAAGGATTACAAAGAAACTGGCAAGGTTTGCGGTATTGCATTACCAACAGGCCTTGAAAATGCGCAGAAGTTGCCTGAGCCTATTTTTACTCCTGCTGCAAAAGCAGAAATGGGTGAGCATGATGAAAATATCGCTTTTGATAAAGTGATCGATATGATTGGTGAAAGCTTAGCCAATCAAATCCGCGAGGTCAGCATTCGTTTGTACAAAGAAGCCTCTGAATATGCAGCGACTCGCGGAATTATCATTGCTGATACCAAGTTTGAATTTGGCTTAGATGACGCTGGTCAGTTGGTATTAATGGATGAAATCCTCACTGCTGATTCTTCCCGTTTTTGGCCTGCTGAAACCTACCATGTGGGAGCAAACCCACCTTCCTATGACAAGCAATTTGTTCGGGATTGGCTTGAAACAGCGATGGTTGATGGCAAGCTTTGGCCAAAAACAGCCCCAGCACCTGCATTGCCGCTAGATGTGATTGATAAAACAGCCGAAAAGTACCGCGAAGCCCTCGCTCGCTTAACTAAGGCCTAATTTCCATAAAGGCCTAAAAAGGCTGGGATAATAAGGCCATAGATAGATTAACGATGTAGATCAGGGCATTTGGAGAGGTAAATGAGCAAAAAGCCATTAGTCGGAATAGTAATGGGGTCCAATTCAGATTGGGACACCATGCAGCACGCCGCTCAAATGCTAGAGCAATTCGGCATTACTCACGAGGCTAAAGTAGTTTCAGCTCATCGCATGCCAGACGATATGTTTTCCTATGCAGAAAATGCTTCCAAAAATGGTCTCAAGGCAATTATTGCTGGTGCTGGTGGCGCTGCGCATTTGCCGGGCATGTTGGCATCAAAAACAATTATTCCGATTTATGGTGTTCCGGTTGCTAGCAAATACTTGCGTGGTGAAGACTCTCTCTATTCCATCGTACAAATGCCTAAAGGTATTCCTGTAGCGACATTTGCGATTGGTGAGGCTGGGGCTGCAAATGCAGCCTTACATGTCATTGCCAATCTGGCAGTCAACGATCCTGCTTTAGCAAAACAACTGGAAGAGTTTCGTACCAAGCAGTCCGAAACTGCACGCTCCATGAATTTGCCAGGATATTAATCAGATGGTAGATCGTTTGGAGCCCATCTTGCCGGGCTCGTATTTAGGAATATTGGGTGGTGGTCAATTAGGGCGGATGTTTACACAAGCGGCTCAAGCGATGGGCTACAAGGTCTGCGTTCTGGATCCTGGATCAGATAGTCCCGCCGGTTCTATCGCAGAAAAATTCATTCAAGCTGATTACACCGATACTGCTGCCTTAAAAGAGATGGCAGCATTATGCAAATCGGTCAGCACTGAATTTGAAAATGTTCCCGCACAGGCCCTAGATGAGTTGGAATCTTTGGGTGTCTTTGTGGCGCCTCGCAGTAGTTGCGTATCTTTGGCTCAAAATCGCGTCGCTGAGAAAAAATTCTTGGCCACATGGAGAGCGGAGACTAATATTGGTCCTGCGCCTTACTTTGTAATTGAGCATGATGTAGACATTGAGCATGTGCCTGCAGATCTATTCCCCGGCATTCTGAAAACCGCTCGCATGGGTTACGACGGCAAAGGTCAAATCACCGTTTATGACTCTGCTAATCTAGTCTCTGCTTGGGCTGAATTGGGTAAGGTGCCTTGTGTTCTTGAAAAGCGCATGGATTTGGATTTCGAAGTATCTGCTTTGGTAGTGCGTGGATATGATGATGCGGTAGTGGCCTATCCTGTTTCTCAGAATATTCATCGTGACGGTATCTTGCATACCTCTACCGTACCGGCCCCATCACTCAAGCCTGCCCAAGAGAAGAAAATTATTGAAGCAGCTAAGGCGCTGATTCGTAAGATTGATTACGTGGGTGTATTGTGTGTGGAGTTTTTTGTACTGAAGAGTGGCGATATCGTTGCCAATGAAATCGCTCCACGTCCCCATAACTCGGGCCACTACACTATGGATACCTGTGTCAGCAGTCAGTTTGAACAGCAGGTCAGAAGTATGGCTCGCTTACCTTTGGGTGATACCCGCTTGCTAGCACCAGTCTCTATGCTTAATCTCTTGGGAGATCTTTGGTATGAAGGCGGCAAAGATCAGGCAAGAGAGCCGGCTTGGGATAAGGTGCTTTCTCATCCGGATGCCAAGTTACATCTATACGGCAAATCTGATCCACGCATGGGTCGTAAGATGGGTCATATCAATTGTTTAGGTGAGTCACTCAACCAGGCTCGCCAAAATTGCGCAGCTGTCGCCGTTGAATTAGGGATCGAGCCTTAGTAATGTCTAGCGATGGTAGCGCACTACATTCATCTGCAGTAATTAACGAAGCAGTAAAAACTTTGCGAGATGGTGGCTTGGTCGCGTTTCCGACTGAGACCGTTTATGGCTTAGGGGCAGATGCAAAGAACCCTAATGCAATCAAACAAATTTTTACCGCCAAGGGCAGACCATCTAATCACCCGCTTATTGTTCACTTAGCAGCCCCTGATAAGTTTGATCAGACTAAAGTAGATTGGGTGCCAGTGCTAGCGCCGTGGGTAAGAGACCTGTCAGAAGATGCATTAAAGCTAGTTAATACTTTTTGGCCGGGCCCTTTAACTTTGGTTTTTAAAAAAGATAAAAGCGTTTTGAATGAACTGACAGGTGGTCAAGATACGGTAGCAATTCGGGCGCCGGCTCACTCGCTTGCACAAGAGTTACTCCGTAAATTTAAAGGCGGAGTTGTTGCTCCTTCCGCCAATCGTTTTGGTAAGGTATCACCGACCAGTGCAGCTGATGTCCGTAGCGAGTTTGAAGGCATATTGGATCTCATGATTTTGGATGGCGGTGATTGCGAAGTCGGCATTGAATCAACCATTATTGATTTATCTTCAGGCGATCATCCAGTCTTATTACGCCCAGGCCTCATCACTCCCAGAGAAATTCTTTCCAAGACGGGCATCAAAGTCTATTTACCTGGTGAGCTCAACTTAACTAAGCTAGATGATGGTCTACCAAGAGTTTCTGGCAGTCTGCGTGCTCATTACGCACCGACAACCCCATTAAGAATGTACGCACCAGGCAGGGTCTTAGATGCTCTGAGTGAGTTTCCAGATATCAAGTCACGGGTAGCGGTTGCGGTCTGGGATTCAGATTCTTCATTAGGTGAGGATGGACATCCATCGGCGTATTTTGAAGAGTTTATTGTGCCCAGTGATAGCGTTGCATTTGCAAGCCGTCTGTACCGATCCCTGCGAGATCTAGATCAACAGGATTGGGATTTGATTTTGTTTCCTGAGCCCCCGGTAGGCGAGGAGTGGGATGGGGTTCGGGACCGACTTCAGCGTGCCTGTTTTGGATCTGGCCCATCATTTAGTAGCCACGCCAATAATTGATCATGCGCTTCTAAGCTTCTCAACGCATTGGGATGGTTTATGAAGGAGGTCACTGCATAAATCCTTCCAGACTTACTCATCACATAGCCTGATATTGCCCTGACATCTACAAGCGCCCCTGTTTTGATTCGAGCCTCAGGCTTTTTCTTCAAATGCAAAAATTTCCGTAAATGTTCCATGAGGCGATTTTTCATCGTGCCATCTGTTCCTGCAATCGGAAGACTGTTATAAAACGTATCCGCAACGGATAAGTTACGAGCCGCAACTAATAATTGCGTCATATGTTCAGCAGAGATCGCTTCATTGCGGGATAGGCCAGAGCCATTCTCAATGATGAGTTCTGGAAACTGAAGGCCTAAACCCTTGAGCCAACTCTGAATTACGAGTTCACCATTTTTAGTGCTTGCAGGCTTACCCATCTTCTCTAAGGCTAAGGTCAGCATCAATTGTCTGGCCATGACATTATTGGAAAACTTGTTAATGTCTTGCACGTCCTCAGCTAGAGGAATGCCCTCAAACTTTAATAGCAGTCGGGCTGCTAGAGGGACAGTACCAGACTGTCCGGTGGGTGCTTGAATCCAAGTACCACCAGCTAACTCCCAAGCTGCGGTGAATCCTTGTGTGAAAAAGGTATTTGCATCCAAAGCAACAACGTTATAGTTCACGCCCTTGCAGCCATTTGGAAAGCTGCCAGAAAATTGGGCGGTTAGAAGTTGGTTAGTGCTTGCTCCATCGCTCTCCGGATCTAAGTTAAAACGAATATTGCTTTTCCAGTTATCGCAGGATTGATCAACCAATTGCATTTGATTGATCACTTTGAGTTGAGATAGTGGCGGTGTATAGCTAATGTCGATAAAGTCTGCAGTACGAGATTTGCCTAGTTGAAATGCGAGCGTTCTAAAAGCGTATAGCAGTGGGTCTGGCGGAACATTGTAGGCTCGCAAAGACTCGCCATCGATGGTGTTGTGTTCCATGACATCCGGAGCATAGGCACTTCTGTCAAAGAATAGGTTGCCATCAATTTTTTGAATCCCCAAATTTTGTAAGGCCTTCATCATTTTGGCTATTTCTTCGGGGATTAGCTTTGGATCACCGGTACCCTGCAAATATAGATTACCTTTGAGGGTGCCCTGACGAATGTTTCCATCGGTATATACATTCGTACGCCAACGATATTGCGGTCCCAATATATCCAAGCCTGCGAGGGTGGTAATGAGTTTCATGGTTGATGCAGGATTCATTGCCTGCTTAGAGCGCCAGTCTATCTTTGTTTTTGCTGTTATTTTCCCTGGCTGGCCTGGCTCTATTTCCACTACTGAAATGCTGATTGCTTCTTTAGGGATCTGGCTTTTTTTAAGACTAGCCGCTACGGCCTTAGGGATGTACTGTAGGGCAGTCTCTTGGGGGCTGATATCAGCAGAATGGGCCCGTGGGCTGATCAGCAAAATGGCTAATAAGTTGGCCAGTAGAACTAGCGCAAAGGGCGAAGAGTTTTGGATACGCATCCCCTATAGGATAAACCTTGGCGCGTAAGCCATTAAAACTAGCTTAATTACTATCGATATCTTTTCTTATAAGACTCAATAATCTCATTTTGTTCCTCGAGCAAGGCGATGAATTCCTGAATTCGCTCTGAAAGCAGCCCATTAGCTTCAAGCTCTTTGCAGGTGTGGGTAAATTGAGTAGCCTGAAGTAACTGTGCTCCACCCTTCACTTTATGAACTAGGCTTTGAAATTGCGTTTCATCAATCGGGGCTTGATGACTATTTGAGCGTAATTGAATCAAAGTATCCAAATGTACCTTTTCAATCTCCTCCAAAATCACAATAATCTGGTGGGGGTCATCTTTGATGAGCTTAGAAAAGGTATCAAACGAATAGATCTCATCTGTGCAGATAGGATCTTGGCTGGTTTCAAAATAACGTAACAGTTCATTTTCAAGAGCCCTCAAACTGAGTGGTTTAATGAGTACACCATTCATGCCAGATGATAAAAATTGATGGCGAGAGTCTAAGGCATAAATATCTGCAGTGACACCAATAATGATTAAGTCACGATTACCTAGAGATCGAATTTGTTTGGCTAACTCAGAGCCCTGCATTCCAGGCATCGATTGATCTGTCAGCATGAGATCAAAATGATTATCTTTTATTAACTCTAGAGCAAAAGTAGCATTTTCACAAACACAAGTATTGATGCCGAGCGCTTCTAATTGCAGCGATAAAATTTGGCGACTGGCTGGATGGTCTTCAACAACTAAAGCAGAAATACCACAGTTTTTTCGCCCTGGCTTTTTAGAGCTTAAGTTTTTAGATGATGGTACGAGCGAATCAAAGTTTGCAGCTAGTGGGGCAGCAACGCTTGTTCTGGCGAGAGCTACTGAAAAGTGGACATTACTTCCAAAGCCTGGGGCGCTCTCAAAATAAAGATGGCTGTTCATGGAATTCACCAAATGATTCGTGATGGTAAGCCCAAGTCCCGTCCCTCTATTTTGCTCTGATAGGTAAGGCTCTTGCGTGGCTGGCAGTTGCTCAAAAGCTTGTAGAGCCAATTTGATTTGATCGCTCCCCATTCCTACGCCAGTATCAATCACTCTGAACTCAAGCAATTGGCCTGCGTGATCATCGGCGAGGACACTAATGGAAAAGTACACCTCACCTTCAGCGGTGAACTTAATCGCATTGCTAAGTAAATTTTGCAGAACTTGGCGTAGACGTAAGGAGTCGATCATGAGTACTTCGGCGATCTTGGGGTCAATCGAAGTATGTAGCAGTAGCCCCTGTTTCTTGGCTACCGTAGAAAATGCCGCATGAATATCCATAATCAATTGGTGTGGATTGCAAGGCTCTAGGTTGAGAGTCAGTTTGCCAGCCTCAATCTTAGAAATATCTAACACTTGATTCAACATGCCCAAAAGAGATTCGGCAGAAGCTTGAGCACTCTTTAATAGAGGCTTGTCTTTCTTGGGAAATTGTGGGCTTCCGAGCAGTAATTCTTGAACACCCAAGATGGCATTCATCGGCGTACGAATTTCATGGCTCATGGTTGCTAGAAAGGCAGACTTAGCGGCGTTCGCTTTTTCAGCTAGCTCTTTTGAGTGCAGCAACTCCAGAGCAGCTCGCTTCTGATGAAAATACTTTCTTTGGAGTTGGTAGAACATTGCTCCACTGATCATCAAGATCAAGATAGCGCTCAGCCACGGCAGTAGGGTTGATCTTGGTCTGGGTTCATCTCCTAAAGCAAAAAGTTGGCGTGAGGCAATGGGATCTAAGTCACTCAGAAAGTGGCTCAGTACATCGTGCAGAGGGGCATGCTGGTCTGATATGAGCCAGCGATAGGCAAAAGGATTGCGACTATATAAACCATCAATTTTTAGATCTGAATTTTGGGTTTCGTGAATCAGTAGCTGTGCCAGACGAATAGGCATAACTAGTGCCTCAATATCATTTTTAATGAGGGATTGAATTAAGCGAGCGGGAGATTGTATTTGCTTGCTGTCACTATAGCCATTATGGCTGGAGGGCGAGTTTTCAAGGCCTCGATCAAAGAAGTCAATCTTAGTATTAGGCAAATCCAGTCTGTTGGAGGTCTTGGTAAGGACAGCATCATGCCCCCAAAAGAGAGCATCAGATAGGGAGCCAAATTTCAATACGTGGTCATTAATATTCGGTGGATCGATAATGAAATCTACCTCACCATTGCTGAGTTGCTTTAAGCCCTCTTGGTCTGTTTTTCTCCATACCGGCAAATATTGCTGTCGTGTGCACTCTTCAATTTTTGATAGAAGCGCCATAAAGGGCGCCGCACCCTGTCGATGACTGGATGGCTTGAGATAGGATGCATATTTTTCGTGAATACTAAATCGCACTACTGGATGGGCATCGATCCATGATTGCTCTGAAGCGCTAAAGGGCCCAGCATATGCCAGACCTGTATAGAGATAGCAGAGTGTGAATACTTTTTTCAATATGAATCGATGCATGCGCTGCTTAGCTTTCGATGATGTTATTCATGCGGCAGAACAAGATCAAATCAGCAATATTGTTAATACCTAGTTTGTCAAAGACTCTAGTCTTATAGGTCGCTACTGTCTTATTGCTAATGTGCAGTAGGTCTGATATCTGCTGGTTAGTGTTACCTTTACCGAGATACTTCATGACTTGTAGTTCACGATCAGATATCAATGCCAATTTGTCGTTATCGCTCAAAGAGGTGTTGCCATTCTTCCCATGAGTGAAGAAGGTGTATCCCTGGGAGATGGCAACGCATGCAGCCAAAATCACATCGGCCCCAGCAGTCTTATTCACAAAACCATGTGCACCTAAGGACCGCACTCTGCCACCGTAGACTGCTTCATCTAAGCTAGATAGCACCAGAATACGAACTTCTGGATGCATCAATCCAATTCGGCGGATGACATCAAATCCATCGGTCTTGGGCATATCTAAATCTAAGATCACCATATTCGGATTGACTTCTTTGATTGAGCGTAGGCACTCTTCACCATGCTGTGCCTGTCCTGCAATCTCAAAAAGCAATTGATCTTGCAACATACTTTTTAATGCCATCAGCATAGCTGGATGGTCATCCACCAACATCACGCGTTTTCTCATTACTTGTCTCCGTTTTGGGTTTTATGAGGGTGCAGCGAAAAAATGGCCTTGGCGATGCGGCTATCGCTCATGTGTAGCATTTGGTGTCGGCTTACTGGTGGCATCATGAGTCCGCCATAGCTATGGTGAGCTCCCATTGCCATGACATTGTCTAAATCCTTCACCAGGGTGATATTGCTGGCATAGATTTGGGCGTGGAATTTCTGGCTAAGGCTAATCATTTCGTTTGGTAAACCATCAGTTCGAAATTGCCCCATCTCGATATGAATGCCCTCGGGCTCGATCGCATCTACCCAGCGGATTTGTGCTCTAGCCCCAGAAAAATCAATAAGGTGGATCAGAACGCCTAGACGACGCATTCGCAATAAGCCTTCCATGCATGATTCCATGGAATCAGCATCGTTAAGTTTGTGTATTCCCAAGCTCACTAGGCCAACAGGGAGTCGTGAGTTCAGAATCAGGTCACTTAAAGCATCTATAAAACTACTAGACGCGAGATGTTGCGCTGGCATAGGCAAGATACCTGGAATGAAGCGTCCGCTACGGTACCAATACGTAATAGTATCTAAGCCCTCCATGAATAATCTCAGGAGCTGCGTGTCGGTTGCGGTTAGTAATGGTCTAAATAAAGAGCTCGTCAGCTTAGTTCCTTGGCTATTAAAGATGGGTTCGTTACTAATCGCTTGTCGCTGGGACCAGGATTGGTGTTCTTCTAGCGCTTCGCCACTAAGACCAAGCCAGGGCTGGCCGCAGGCATCGCGTACTTCTTGGAAGGGTTTGTTCTTCCAAGCCTTTACAAGCGTGTACAGCCGGGATTTCGGGCTCATCAGCATTCTCCAATCATTGAACA
>CANGWT010000037.1 GCA_947457745.1 Burkholderiaceae bacterium
AGACTCACTCAAGCGAATCTTTTGCTCTGCTCGATTTAACTGCCAAACACCAGCGCCGCAGCCAATTACAATTACCACAAGAGCTGATAATGTGGCAACTATACGGCTGGTAATTAAGCTAGAAAAAATATTCACGAGGGTACTTTGAGATGAAATGGGTTATTCCAATTGCACTGCTAATCATTGTTGGGAGCCTAGGCTCCGCACTCTATTTCATGATGAAAGACAAGGGTCGCAGCTCAAGAATGGTTCAGTCGCTTACGTTGCGTATTGGACTATCAATCGTGCTCTTCTTGGGAATACTGATTGCCCACTACTTTGGCTATATCGAAGCTACTGGTGTGCGGGTAGGAACAAACTAGGCGCCCTCCACTAAAAAGAATAAGGACTCAAAACAAATCGGGGCTAAATGCCCCGATTTTGATTTCCTTACATCCAGTAAACAGCGATGTACAGACCAAGCCAAACTACGTCAACGAAGTGCCAATACCAAGCAGCACCCTCGAAGGCAAAATGATTTTCAGCGGTAAAGTCGCCGCGTATCATACGACGGAGAACAATCGCCAACATCAAACCGCCAAGGAATACGTGGAAACCATGGAAACCAGTCAACATAAAGAAGGTTGAGCCATAAATGCCTGAAGTTAACTTCAAGTTCAAGGCATGGTATGCATGGTAGTACTCATACATCTGAAAGCCCAAGAAGATAATGCCAAGGCCAACGGTAGCAGCTAAAGCGATGATTGCCTTCTTCATGTGATTTTCGCGAATCGCGTGGTGAGCGTAAGTCACTGTCACACCAGAAGATAAAAGTAACAAAGTGTTGATGGTAGGGATCGGCCATGGGCCCATAGTCGTAAATTTCTCCACTAAACCAGCAGGACCATCATTAGGCCAAACAGCTTGGAAATTTGGCCACAGCAATTTGCTTTCCACATCACCCATCCAAGGCATCGCAATATTACGCGCGTAGAACAATGCAGAAAAGAATGCGCCGAAGAACATAATCTCCGAGAAGATGAACCAAGCCATCGACCAACGGTAAGAGATGTCAACGTTCACACCATTCTTACCAGAGTTGGATTCAGCAATAGTGTCTCCAAACCAGTTGTACAGAACAAATAAGACCCAGAGCACACCGACCGCAGTTACTGGGCCGCCCCAAGCTGCGTGATTTACCCAGCCAGACATACCAGCGGCAAAAGCAAGCAAACCTAAAGCTACCGAAGCTGGATGACTAGATAGTCCAGGAACAAAATAGTAAGGGGTTGAATTGGATGACATCTTATTCTCTCTATTCAATCAAAAAATAATCAATGGGACACAACTGCTTTAACTATCAAAAGGAGTATGCCCATAAAAATCAAGGCGCCTAAAACTCCCGCAATAATAATATGGACAAAACTTAATGAAGCAACATCTTCCTGCAAACCTGATTTTTTACGCACACCTAAAAAAGCCCACAATACTGCGATCATGGATTGCGTAAATGAGCTCTTCTTACTCATGATGCTGATTTTGATTTAGGTGTTGTTGAGCCAGCTGGCTGCTGACCAATGCCCAACTCAAAGAAGGTATATGACAAAGTAATTGTTTTGACATCAGCAGGCAAACCCGCATCAATTACAAATACTACTGGCATTTTCTTCATTTCATGGGCTGTCAAAGTTTGCTGCTGAAAACAAAAACATTCTAATTTAGTGAAGAACTCCATGGCACTCTTCGGCGCATAACTTGGAATTGCTTGGGCTTCAACAGGGCGGTTTAAATTATTGGTAACCTCGTAAACAATCTCCGTCATTTCGCCTGGATGTACTTCTAAAAAGTTCTTGACTGGGCGAAACGTAAAAGGACCACGGCTATTAGAGTCAAACTCAATAGTCACCTTACGAGAATAGTCGACCTGGGTATTGCCAACCTTGTTTGCACTATAAGCACGAATACCATAGTCGTTCTTGCTCGTGACCACATTGATGCCAGTCACCTCGCACAAGGCCTTATACATTGGCACTAATGCGTAGCCAAAACCAAACATCATGACTGAGGCGATCAAGAGCTTCAGCAAGATTTGGCGGTTAATGGAGGCAATAGTAGACATGAGTATTCGGCGGGCTTTAACCCAATAAGCCCCGTTTAATCAGGATACCTAGAAAGAACACTAGAACGACTGTTAAAAGAATAAAGCCCAATCTGCGATTACTGGCAGACTGGGATTTGTGCGCTGCTACTTTAGATTCCTGCAGCATTTAACTCTGCAGCAGTTGGAGGTGTTTCAAATGTGTGATACGGTGCTGGTGATGGCACTGTCCACTCCAAACCTTTGGCGCCATCCCATGGCTTCATAGAGGCTTTTTCGCCCTTGCCGTTATAGGCTGGCAAAACAACAAACAGCAAAAAGAAAACCTGAGACAAGCCAAATCCAAGAGCGCCAATAGATGCGATTGTATTAAAGTCAGTAAACTGAGTTGGGTAGTCAGCATAACGGCGTGGCATACCCGCTAAGCCCAAGAAGTGCATTGGGAAGAAAGTGATGTTGAAGAAAATCATGGAAGTCCAGAAGTGAATCTTGCCGCGAGTTTCATTAGCCATATAGCCAGTCCACTTTGGACACCAGTAGTAAAAACCAGCAAACATCGCAAACAAGGAGCCAGCTACTAAAACATAGTGGAAGTGAGCAACAACGTAATACGTATCTTGCAAGCCAATATCAATTGGCGCCATCGCCAAGATCAAGCCGGTAAAGCCACCCATGGTAAATACAAATATAAATCCAACTGACCACAACATCGGGGTTTCAAAGGTCATGGAACCTTTCCACATGGTTGCAACCCAGTTGAAAATCTTTACGCCTGTTGGAACGGCAATCAACATCGTGGCATACATAAAGAACAGTTGGCCAGTTACTGGCATACCAGTTGCAAACATATGGTGAGCCCAAACGATGAATGACAAGATCGCAATAGATGCAGTTGCATACACCATTGAGCTATAACCAAACAAAGTTTTTCTTGAGAAAGCAGGAATGATCTCGCTCACGATTCCAAATGCTGGAAGAATCATGATGTAAACCTCTGGATGACCAAAGAACCAGAAAATATGCTGGAACATAACTGGATCACCACCGCCAACTGCAGAGAAGAAAGAAGTACCGAAGTGACGATCTGTCAAAACCATGGTGATCGCACCTGCTAATACTGGCATAACAGCGATTAACAAGTAAGCAGTGATCAACCATGTCCAGCAGAACATTGGCATCTTCATCAAAGTCAAGCCAGGAGCGCGCATATTCAAGATGGTCACGATGATATTAATCGAACCCATGATTGAAGAAGCTCCCAACAAGTGGAGTGCAAAGATGGCCATATCTAAACCTGGGCCCATCTGTGATGTCAATGGAGCATACAAAGTCCAACCACCAGCAGGAGCGCCACCAGGAGCTAAGAATGAACCAAACAACAAGCAAGCAGCTACTGGCAAAATCCAGAAACTCAAGTTGTTCATCCGTGCGAAAGCCATATCGGATGCGCCGATTTGAACAGGAATCATCCAATTCGCAAATCCAACAAAGGCCGGCATGATAGCGCCGAACACCATTACTAGACCGTGCATAGTGGTTAACTGGTTGAAAAACTCAGGTCGCAAAAACTGCAGACCTGGCTGGAACAACTCCAAACGAATACCCAGAGCCATCACGCCGCCAGCCAGTAAGCTGATAAACGAGAAGATCAGGTACATCGTACCGATATCTTTGTGGTTAGTTGCAAACAACCAACGGCGCCAGCCATGTGGCGTATGGTCATCATGCGCATGGTCGTGTGCATGATCGTGGGTAGTTGAAATGGTGCTCATGGATTACTCCGGTTTAGTTTGATCTGTATAAATTCTTAAAATAATTACTTGCCAGCACGCGCAGAGACAATATCTTGGGTCTGAATCACTTCACCCGTTTTGTTGCCCCATGCATTACGGGTATAAGTCATCACTGCAGCAATATCGCCATCAGAAATCACGCCAGCCCACTTAGGCATTGCACCTTTACCATTAATCAGGATGTTGTATTGAGCTGCTTTTGGCCCGAGCACCATCTTGCTGCCATCCAAGGCCGGGAAGGCGCCAGCACCTTTACCGTTTGGCTGGTGACATGCTGCGCAGTTAGCTGCGTAAACCTTAGCGCCACGCTCTTTTTGTTCATCCAGGGTGTAAACCTTAGATGGGTCATCAGATGTTGCACCCATTTCTTTTTTCTTCTCATCTACCCATTTGGTGTAGTCCTCTTGAGAAACGACTCTCACTACGATCGGCATAAAAGCATGTTGCGCGCCGCATAGCTCAGAACATTGGCCACGGTAAGTGCCAATTTTTTCTGCGCGGAACCAAGTGTCACGAACGAAACCAGGAATTGCATCTTGCTTTACACCAAATGCTGGAACCGCCCATGCATGGATCACATCGTTTGCAGTTGTAATAATGCGAATCTTCTTACCAACAGGCACAACCATCTCATTATCAACTTCCATCAAATACGTATTTGATTTTGGTGCCAAATTGTTAACCGCCTCGCGTGAAGTGGATAAGGTAGATAAGAAGCTAATTCCCTCGCCTTCGCCCTTAATGTAGTCGTAACCCCACTTCCACTGATAACCAGTAGTCTTAATAGTGATATCAGAATTGGTAGTGTCTTTCATTGCTACAACTGTCTTGGTTGCTGGCAAAGCCATACCAATAACAATGATCAAAGGAATGATTGTCCAAATAATTTCAACAGTGGTGCTTTCATGGAAAGAAGCAGACTTAGCACCCAAAGATTTACGGTGCTTCAAGATGGAATAAAACATCACACCAAATACGCCTACAAAAATAAGCGCGCAGATGACCAACATCATCCAATGCAACCAATGAATCTCTGCCATGATTTTTGTGGCTGGGGCAGTGAAATTCAGCTGATTTACTGCTGGACCACCCTGCATATCTTCAGCCGCACGTGCAAATGCAGCACCAAAGGCTGCTACTAAATAGAGCGAAGCCCTAGTGACTTTTCCAAATAAATTCATCTTATTCTCTGTTTATTGTCATGAGCTTCTGCAGAAATACACCCTCAGGAAGCCCAAAAAAACGGTATCAAGCAATTCAACTAGCGCTAATTATAGGGTTAATTAGGCACAAGAACAAACCAGGCTAACTATGCCACCCTCAATCTTGACAATGGTTTAAAAGATAGTGAAGACTTACACTTAAGCAGAATCATTCCTAGTCTTGCGCCCGATTTGATTTAAACCAATATATGCGACATCATCTTGCGCTTTTGCGAGGTTCTTACCCAAAGCCCAGGCATGCCCATAAACCACCTCTAAAGTCAGTTTTTGAGGTAATTGAGTAGCTATGGCGCTATTTTGATAGTTCGCACCAAGCAAATTGAGTGCTCTTGCATCTGACATGAGGACGCTGTCAGAGTCATAGTCCAAACCCAAGAACTCCATATCCATCACCGGGTCAGAAAAGCGCTCGCCCAGTAGGGCATCCCCCATATCGTGCATATCCCAAGGGCTAGCCAAGTTTTGAATAGGTAATTGTTGCGCCAAGAGTTCGGATCTGAGCTCTTTGGCAGTATCTGGGCCCAGATAGCTAAATGTTAGTAATCCACCTTCTTTAAGTACTCGCCAGCATTCTTGCAGAAAATGCTTAGGGTCAGCTAAATCCTGCATCAAGAGAACACTCACTACTAAATCTACAGAATTACTAGGAAGATTAATGCGGCCTGTTTTCTTGTAGTCATTAAGGGAAACAAGGAATGCCGGCTTCATTCTTGAATTATAAAAACGAGCTACTCTCAATTTAAATAAATTAAAACCGGATAGCTCACATTCTGGGGCGCTGTGAAAACGAATACCTGGAAAGCGTTTTGTCAAAAAAGAACTATGCACACCAGGAAAATCTGGAATCAGCAAAATGTCTTTTGGTTCTAATTTCACGATGTCCAATTTTTGCAACATGCGCGTTGCAATTTCATCCTGAAGCCATCTGATTGATTGGGTCATTGGCTCAGTATACTCAGCGACCCATGCGTCCAATAGAGAATATTTTCCAAGCAATTTGTTCTCACCTACTACCAAGCGCGTGTATTGTTTGCGAGGCATTTCAGCGACACACCATCTGCCTTGATTGCTTAATCCAATTAAAATCAGATCAGTTATCCAATTACGAATGCTGTGAACAATGTGGTCTTACTCTTGAAGTTAGCGAGCTGACAGAAAAACGCTGTCGAGAGTGCATCACTAACCCACCCTACTTTGATGAAACTCATTGTCTCGATCGTTACGAGGGTAGATTGCAGTCCGCCTTGCATCTGTTGAAATATCAGCGACGTCTAGCTTGCGCACATGGATTGGTATCAGCATGGAATCAACTAATGACTCAGAGCTTAAAAAATTTACGGGTAGACTTTCTAATGCCAGTACCACTGAGTCCAGAAAAATTATGTTCTCGCGGCTTTAATCAAAGCTGGGAATTAGCTAGGCGGATTGATTGTGACAAAGATATTCATAAGAACCCACACATCTTAAGACGACATCATCATACCCAGCAACAGGCCAAGGAGAATCGTGCTAGTCGTCAAATTGCTATTCAAGACATGTTCTATATCAATCCTCAATTTCAAGGACAATTAGAATCCGCCACAGTGATTGTGTTTGACGATGTGATGACCAGCGGGGCAACCTTAAATGAAATCGCTCGCGTATTAAAGGACAATGGGGCATCTCATGTTACTAATTGGGTTCTTCTACGAACGCTGTACCCAGCCTCAAGAAGTTAATATAAAGCTCTGCACATGTTTAATATCGTTTTATTCGAGCCAGAAATTCCACCCAACACGGGCAACATCATTCGCCTGTGTGCAAACACAGGCGCAAAGCTGCATCTCATCGAGCCACTCGGCTTTCCGATGGAAGATGCCAAACTTCGCAGGGCTGGCCTGGACTATCACGAGTTCGCCAAAGTAAAAGTTCATCAAAACTGGGCGCGATTTCTGCTTGATGAACAACCTCAGCCTGAGCGTATTTTTGCCTTAACTACCAAAGGGTCTGGCAAGTTTCATGATGGTACGTATTTACCTGAGGATTATTTTGTTTTTGGTTCAGAGACCAAAGGCATCACCGAAGAAGTTAGAAGCTCAATTCCAAGCCCTAACCAAATGCGCTTAGCAATGCAAGATAGCAGTCGCAGCTTAAATCTCTCGAATACGGTAGCGATCGTGGTTTATGAAGCTTGGCGCCAAAACGGATTACTGGGCGGAAGTTAAGAACTTAGACTTCGAGCTTGGGATCGCGCCCCATCAGTTTTTTAACTGCTTCATGTGGTGATAGTTTTCCAGATAAGACCTCGCTCATCATGGCAGTAATTGGCATCTCGACACCTAAACGCGCAGCGAGATTGCCGACAGCAGAGGCACATAAGACACCCTCAGCAACATGTCCTAACTTATCCAAAATTTCAGGCAAGGGTTTTCCTGCTGCAAGCGCTAAGCCAACACGACGATTGCGAGAGAGATCGCCAGTGGCCGTCAAAATCAAATCGCCTACGCCAGTTAAGCCCATACAGGTCTCTGGTCTGCCACCAGCCGCTCTTACTAAACGCATCATTTCTGCAAGGCCACGAGTTAATACTGCAGCGCGTGCATTTAAGCCAAGATCTAAACCATCACCAATACCAGCCGCAATCGCTAAAACATTTTTAATAGCGCCACCCAATTCGACACCAATCAAGTCATCGCTGGCATAGATGCGCATATTACCGTGATGGAAGGCGCCCTGAACAATGTCACACAAAGTACTGGATTTGCTGGCGATGGTTAATGCACAAGGCATGCCATTAGCAACTTCTTGCGCAAAACTAGGTCCTGATAGGGCGCCATAAGAATGACGTATGCCATGGCTGTGTAGTTGATCTTCGCGTTCCACTACTTGGTGCGGTAATAAGGTAGTGCTGGGTTCTAAGCCCTTGCACAACCAAACAATATTGAGCGGATGTTTTGCAAGGCGTAATACCTGCGCCACTGTTTCTGATAAACCAGACATCGGGGTAGCAATTACCAAAAGATCGTTTTCAGAAAGGCGTTCGATGGCCCGCTCAAAACTCACCTCTAACTGCAGGTCCTTAGGCAAGGTGACACCAGGCAAATAGTCTGTGTTTGCACCTGACTGCTGCATACCTTCAATTTGCTCAACGCTTCGAGACCAAAGACAAACATTGCCTGGCTGAAGATAGCGTGCAGCTTGCGCTGCCATAGCCGTGCCCCACGAACCAGCTCCAAGCAGCGTCACTTTCATGATCTGTGGGCTTTAAAATTCAGCTTAGTGGGGAAGAATGATTTTGCTTTCATCGGCTGAGCTACTTTCCGTCGCAGCCGCTTGCGCAGCCTGCATCAGACGATGCTCGTACATACCGTGGAAATTAATCTCATTCAAATGAATTGGTTGGAAACCAGCACGGCTAATGATGTCGGCAATATTTGAGCGCAGATAAGGATACAAAATTGTTGGGCAAGCAATGCCTAACATTGGGTCAATTTGCTCTGCAGGGATATTACTAAATTCAAAAATACCAGCTTGTTTTGCCTCAACCAAGAAGAGCGCTTTGCTCTCTACCTTAGCGGTTACTGTTGCAATTAAGGTAACCTCAAAAATTTCATCACCCAAACGGGTAACTGCAACATCGACCTCAACCTCAACTTGAGGCTCGGCTGCCACTAATAAAATTTGCGGTGCATGCGGTTGTTCTAGGGATAAATCCTTGAGATAGATTCTTTGAATACGAAAGCCAGGCTCTTTTGAATTATCAGCTGCATCTGGGGTGGGAGTAGTTTGTTCAGTCATGGAAACTTTCTGAGTAAATTTTTAAGCCAGCAGTGGATCAAGTTGGCCAGCGCGATCTAGGGCAACCAGGTCGTCATAACCGCCAACGTGGGTCTCACCAATATAAATCTGTGGCACTGTACGACGACCAGTGCGGGTCATCATGATCTCGCGCTGCGCAGGATCCCGATCAATCAGAATCTTCTCTAAATTAGCAACACCCTTCTTGTGCAGAAGCTTCTCTGCCATAACGCAATACGGACAAACTTGAGTGCTGTACATCGTGACTGATGGCATATCTGAGACTCGCTAAATTATTTAACCAATGGCAAGGCAGCTGCTTGCCAGCCTTGAACGCCGCCATCCAGAACTGCAACCTCTGGGAACCCCAGCTTATTAAGCTCTGGGACAAGCTTGCGAGCATTCGCACCAGACTGACAGACCAAAATAATGGGATTGCTACGATCGAGCTTGAGCTTATCTATTCCAGATGGAATTTGCTCAGCCAAAATATGCTTTGATCCTGGCAGATGGCCAATCTTAAAATCTGATTCGGGACGCAAGTCCAAAATGGCTGCCTTACGACGATTTATCCAAATAGTCGCTTCTGTAGGTGATAAGCCTTTTCCGCTAATAAGCGTAGATAATGTAGGAAGGAAGAGTGCTGTGCCCGTAACCAATAGGAGGGCAATAAGCGCTAAATTATCAATTTGTGTGAGAAAGTTCATCACCGGATTATAGAATGGCTCTATGAAACAACTTGTCCTTATTCGTCATGGCGAATCCGCTTGGAACCTTGAAAACCGCTTTACTGGCTGGGCGGACGTTGACTTAACCCCCAGGGGCACTGAACAAGCCCTTGCTGCAGGTGAAAACCTCCGTAAAGCTGGCTATGAATTTGATGTGGCTTACACCTCAGTGCTCAGAAGAGCTATTCGTACCCTATGGCACGTTCAAGACGCTATGGACCTCATGTGGCTGCCAGTGGTGCATAGCTGGAGACTGAACGAGCGTCATTATGGCGCCCTCACCGGTCTAAACAAAGCTGAAACTGCCCAACAATACGGGGATGCCCAAGTTCATATTTGGCGACGCTCCTACGATGTACGCCCACCGCTCTTAGAAAAAGATGATGAGCGTAATCCGCAAAATGATCCACGTTACGCAAAACTCAGTAATTCTGATATTCCCCTGGGGGAGTGCCTTAAAGACAATGTCGAGCGTGTATTACCCCTTTGGAATGAATCAATCGCTCCCGCCCTTAAAGCAGGTAAGCGTGTATTACTCGTCGCACACGGCAATAGCATCCGCTCTTTAATTAAGTATCTCGACCAGGTTTCTGATAAAGACATCATGGAAATCAATGTCCCTAATGGCATCCCGCTTGTTTACGAGCTCGATGACAATCTCAAACCTATTCAGCATTTTTATTTGGATTAAGGTAAAACAGTAATATGCGCGTATTTTTCAAGAACTTTGCCCTAGTCTCTGTCGGCCTCATCGCCGGGGTTGCAGCCACTATCCAGCTTTCAGCTACAGCTCAACAGGGCACGACACTCCCTTTAGATGAGTTGCGCACACTGTCGAATGTCTTTGCGCAAATCAAGCGGGAGTATGTCGAGCCAATTGAAGATAAACAATTGCTAACTGATGCAGTCAAGGGCATGGTGAGCAGTCTTGATCCTCACTCCACCTATCTTGATAAAAAAGACTTTTCTGAAATGCAAGAGCAAACCAGCGGCAAGTTTGCTGGTCTTGGTATTGAAATCACCTCAGAAGATGGCGTTGTCAAAGTACTCAATCCGATTGAGGATAGCCCTGCAGCACGCGCTGGACTCCAAGCTGGTGACCTGATTACGCGCTTAGACGACAAACCGGTTCGTGGTATGTCACTTGATAAAGCAGTGCGCACTATGCGCGGTACACCAGGTACAAAAATTACCTTGACCGTCTTCCGTAAGAGCGAAGAGCGCAGCTTTCCAGTAACAATTACCCGCGCTGAAATTAAAGTGCAATCGGTCAAAGCCAAAATTTTGGACAACAATATCGCTTGGGTCAGAGTGACGAGCTTTCAAGAGCGTACCATTCCTGATCTTGCCAAGAAGTTAACTGAGCTTGCAAATCAAGATCCCAAAATGAAGGGCATCATTCTTGATCTTAGAAACAATGGTGGTGGCCTATTACAAGGCGCAGTCGGTGTTGCGGCTGCTTTCTTACCAGCAGATGCCGTCATCGTTTCAACTAAGGGTCAGACAGCGGACTCTAAACAGGTGTTTAATGCGACACCGGCGATGTATCGCCTAAGCGAGCCTGGTGATCCTTTAGCTGGCGTACCAGCGTTGTATAAAAAATTACCGATGGTCGTTTTGGTAAATGCCTATTCAGCATCAGCCTCTGAAATTGTGGCTGGAGCATTACAAGATTACAAACGTGCAACCATTATTGGCAAAACGACTTTCGGTAAAGGCTCTGTACAAACAGTCCGTCCTCTAACCAATGACTCGGCATTGAAAATCACAACGGCGTATTACTACACACCGAGTGGTAAATCAATTCAAGCCTATGGCATCAAACCCGATATTGCAGTGGATCAAAATAAAGATGGTGATCCTGATGATGTGTTAATCACTCGCGAGATCGACAGCGAGAAGCATTTGCGCAACAAGCAATCTTCAGAGGAAAAACTGGCCTCTGAACGAGAAAAACGCCGGCTAGAAGAGTTACAACGCATTGAAGAAAAAAATGCCAAGAAGACTCCAGAAGAGAAAGAAAAAGATAAGTCTAAAAAGCCTATCGAGCTCGGTAGTGCAGATGACTTCATGCTTACTCAGGCAGTAGCGTTTATCAATGGTGAACCTGTAAAACGCTCGGCCTCTAAGCTAGAGTAATTTCTGGCATTAGGCATCTATATATGAATGATGAGCAGCTGCTTCGCTACTCGCGGCATTTACTACTCGAAGAAATTGATGTTGTTGGCCAAGAAAAGCTTCTTGGCTCGCACATCCTCATCATTGGTGCCGGCGGATTAGGAAGTGCCGCCGCGCCTTACTTAGCTGCAGCTGGCGTGGGAAAAATAACGCTAGTTGATCATGACCAAGTCGAGCTCACTAATTTGCAGCGACAAATCATGCATACCCAGAACTCGATTGGTAAGGCCAAAGTGGAGTCTGGAAGGCAATTTTTACAAAGTCTGAATCCCACCATCACAATAGACGCAATCGCGGAAAAGGCTTCAGAAGATCTATTAAATACACTCTTGCCGACAGTTCATCTCGTTTTAGATTGCACGGATAACTTTGCTACCCGCCAACTCATCAATCAAGCCTGCTTTATCCACAAGATTCCGCTCGTCTCTGGATCTGCCCTCAAATTTGATGGTCAACTCAGCGTCTTTGATTTTCGTAATGAAACATCACCCTGCTATGCCTGTCTTTTTTCTCCGGAAGAACGGCTTGAAGAGGTCAACTGTGCCAGCATGGGCATCTTTTCCCCTCTCGTTGGCATTATTGGCGCAATACAAGCAGCCCAGGCCCTTCAGACATTGATTGGCTTTGGTCAACCTTTAGTTGGAAGAATGTTGCTGTGGAATGCGGTCAATACTCAGATTGATGAGATTCGCGTTGCTCGAAATCCCGCATGTAAAGTATGCGGCTCCCCACACTAGGGAATTAAGAAAGTAAATACTCTAAGGCTTTGGCCTGCTCTTCGGGCTCATAAGCACGAAGGATCCTAGGGGCGCGAGTCTTTAACAGACCTACATTTGCGTTTAATATCTCACGCTTGACCAACAATAACTGACTGAAGTGCATTGAGAAATCTGTCAGCCCGAGTGCAAGCAATAGTTTCGTTAATACAGGATCGCCGGCCATCTCACCGCAAACAGCAACAGGCACATCTGCGCGCTTGGCTTGATCGATGATGCT
>CANGWT010000038.1 GCA_947457745.1 Burkholderiaceae bacterium
CTTGTGGTGATTGTAATTGGCTGCGGCGCTGGTATTTGGCAGTTAAATCGAGCTGAGCAAAAGATTCGCTTGGGTGAATCTTTGAGTGCAAGACTACAAATGCCCGTTCTGAATGCTAATGCCGATAGCTTGACCCTAGAGCAGGCTACAGAGCGCCGAATTCTAGCTCGTGGACGTTTTATTCAAGATAAGGCGATTTGGCTGGATAACCGTCCTCGCCCCATTCCTGAGGGCGGTAGTGGTGCTGCAGGACAATCCGGTTTTTATGTGATGATGCCTTTGAAATTGGATGGCCAAGAGCTTGTACTTTGGGTTAATCGAGGTTGGGCTCCTCGTAATAACGAGAATCGTATTGAGTTACCCCCAGTTAAAACAGTGGGTGAATTAGTGACAATTGAGGGGGTTGCTTTCCCTCACCCTGGAAGGGTTTATGAGTTGGGGAAAAAGGACTCTACGAGAGCAAGTCCTCGGATTGAGCAAAATTTTGATTTGGGTCTTGAGGCCGAAAGCCATGAATGGAAGCAACTTCCGTTCATCGTTCGAGAGTCTGGTTCCTCTAAAGAGGATGGCTTGCTAAGAAATTGGCCCTCCCCAACAAACGGAGTCGATCGCCATTATGCTTATGCATTCCAGTGGTTTGCTTTGGCATTGACTGGATTTTTATTTTGGCTCATTAATGGGCTTATGAAATATCGGCGCGAGCTTGCTGCGAATGGAGATAGAGGGTGAGTGATAAAGAATTATTGATTCCAGCATCACAAACAGATGCGTCTGTGATTAACATGCAAACTCGACGTGGGCGTATTCAGATGCTGCTATTGTTGCTAGCTTGTGCAGCACCAGTGATTGCCTCCTATTTAGCATATTACGTTTTTAAGCCAGAGGGTGGAAAGACTAACTTTGGAACTCTGGTTCAGCCTGTGCAAGATATGAATCCCGCTTGGTTCGATATTCCTTTCAATGGAAAGTGGACTTTGCTAGTGGCAAGGCCAGCTGGGGAATGCACTATTAAAAATGAATCTTGTCTTGAGGCTCTATTTTTAATGCGTCAACTACGCATTGCTGTTGGTCGTGAAAGTAGTCGAGTTCAGCTAGTTTGGGTCAATACTGATGGCAAAGCATTGGATCCAGAAGTATTGCTGGCGTACGATCAAAAGACGGCAGGATTTCAGATTGTAGATTTACCAGTAGATCCTAAATTAAGAGCGGAATTTGATGCGTGGCTTAATCGTGATGGAGCGGGTCAGAAGATTCAACTGATTGATCCAAGTTCAGCCAAGATGATGTTTTTTCCGGCGACCAATTCGCCTAAAGAATTTGGCAGTATTAAAAAGGATCTTGAGAAGCTCTTGCGTCTCAATCGTAAGGGTGAAAAATTGCAATGAGTAGCATGCTATTGCTTGCGGAGTTAGCTGCAATCGCAATTGTCTTTGCGGGCCTACCTTTGGCCTATCTCTGGACTAGGCCGGCCTATAACTTTTTCCAAAAGCTCAATTGGGTCTTAGTTTTTATGACTTTTGACTTGATAGTGTTTGGCGCTTTTACGCGCTTAACAGACTCTGGTCTGGGATGTCCGGATTGGCCGGGTTGTTATGGCACATCAAATCCATGGCATGCGATTAGTGAGATCCAGCAAGCTGAGGCTAGTATGCCTACGGGTCCTGTGACTGTCATCAAAGCTTGGATTGAAATGATTCATCGCTATTTAGCAATGACAGTCGGAGCGCTGATTTTGATTCAGGTAGCGGTTGCCTGGTGCAAGCTCCGTAGCTTGGGCATTAAACCCTTATTGGGCAGTCTTGGCTTACTGATTTTGGTATGTGTCCAAGGGGCATTTGGTGCCTGGACGGTCACACTGAAATTGCAACCTATTATTGTGACGATTCACTTAATGTTAGCTTTGGTTTTGTTGGCGTGCTTAACGACTTATGCGCAACAAGAGTGGACGGATAAATCTTCCCCAGCTATGCGCCCACAGAGCAAACCTCTTTCTGCAAAGTTACTTTTACTTGCAGCAGTGATCTTATGTATACAAATCTTTTTAGGTGCATGGGTGAGTACTAATTACGCTGTACTAGCTTGCCCTGATTTTCCGACTTGCATGGATCGTCTTTGGCCGGAAACAGCTTGGCAAGAAGGCTTCACCCTATGGCGTGGCTTAGGCCTGAATGCCCAAGGTGAGTCTATTACACCTGTCGCTTTGCAAACAATCCATTGGGCACATCGCGTGTTTGCTATGGTTGCTGTAGTAGTCCTTGGTACCTTAGGAATGAGCGCGCTCAGTCTAAGTAATTCCAACTCATCAGAAATTAGTCGGATTGCCAAGTTATTATTAGGCTTACTCATCCTCCAGGCTCTGACTGGTATTTCTAATGTGGTCTTTCAATGGCCTCTCCTTGCTGCCTTAATGCATACGGCAGGTTCCGCTGCGTTGGTATTCTGTTTAGTACGTTTAGTTCAATGGTCCTCTTGGGCTACCCCCATTCATATTAAGATGTCTAAATCATTATGAGTAGTTCAACTTCGCCCAATCCTGTAGCGATGCCACGTTGGCGTCAATATTGGGTTCTTACCAAGCCCCGCGTCACGCAGTTAGCAGTATTCTGCGCAGTCATTGGCATGTTCTTGGCTACCCCCGGTATGGTTCCTTACCCAGTGCTGATTGGCGGCATTGTTGGGATTTGGTTGTTGGCAGGAGCTGCTTTTGCAATGAATTGTTTAATTGAGCAAGCCGTCGATGCCAAGATGAAGCGAACTGCTTGGAGGCCGTCCGCAACTGGTGAAGTGACGCCTTTTCACATTACTATTTTCTCGATGATTCTCGGTAGCTTGGGAATGGTTATCCTGTGGAACTTCTGCAACCCATTAACCATGTGGCTCACCTTAGCAACTTTTGTCGGTTACGCGGTGATTTATACCTGGTTACTCAAGCCTGCTACGCCACAGAATATTGTTATTGGAGGTCTCTCAGGTGCTATGCCGCCTGCCTTGGGTTGGGCGGCAGTTACCAACACTGTGTCAGCAGAAGCCTGGCTCTTAGTGCTCATTATTTTTGTTTGGACTCCCCCACACTTTTGGGCTCTTGCTTTATACCGTCGTGATGATTATGTACAAAGTGGTTTACCAATGCTGCCAGTGACACATGGAGAGCGTTTTACCTTACTCAATATTTTGCTATACACACTAATTTTAATTGCAGCTACTTTATTACCTTATATTTATGGCATGAGTGGCGTGATCTATTTGATCTCAGCAATCATTCTGGGCTTGATATTCCTCGCATATGTCATTGCTTTGTTTGTTTCTTACAGCGATGCGCTAGCAAAGAAGACTTTTCGTTTTTCAATTACGTATTTATCTCTACTTTTTGTAGTGCTATTAATTGATCACTATTTCGTTTGAAATAAATATGAATCTCAAAAAATATTACTTTTGTATTGCACGCCTATTGGTGTTGTCGCTGATCGGCGTAGCTCTGCTAGCTTGTAGCCCACAACAGAGCTTCAAGAATGTGGATATCACGGGTAGTAAGGCATTTGGTACTGACTTTAGTTTGCTCGATCCTGATGGCAAAGTAAGAACACTCGCTGACTTTAAAGGTAAGGCTGTTTTGATGTTCTTTGGTTATACGCAGTGTCCTGATGTATGCCCTACGACGCTGACTGAGATGCAGCAGGTCATGTCTTTATTGGGTCCTCAGGCAGATAAGGTGCAAGTGCTGTTTGTGACTGTGGATCCAGAAAGAGACACCGCAGCCATCTTAAAACAGTATGTGCCAGCATTTGATTCACGTTTCTTAGGCTTGCGTCCAGCCGATGAAGTGGCTTTAGAAAAAGTGACTAAGGACTTTAAGGTTTACTATCAGAAGGTGCCCGGCACGAGTTCTGGGTCATACACCATGGATCACATGGCGGGAAGTTATGTCTTTGATCCAGATGGGCGTTTGCGCCTTTACATCAAGCATGCGCAAGGTGCTGAGACCTTGGCGCAAGACTTGAAGGAGCTTCTGAAGTAAAAGCTTGAAAGGGGATGCTGCTTAGGCAGCTTCAGTTTGCAAGAGGCTGCGCATTTTTTTGAGCGCAGCAGTTTCAATCTGACGAACACGCTCTGCAGAAATGCCATATTCGCTGGCGAGATCATGCAATGTTTTTGTTCCATTGCCATCTGCATCCATTGCTAACCAACGTGATTGCACAATATTGCGGCTTCGCTCATCCAGCGCCATGAGTGCTTGATCTAGCTGAGGGCCATGCAATGCATCAGTTGCAGCAGCAGCCATCATTTCAGTAGGTTCTTGACTGCTATCAGCTAACCACTGAATTGGTGCATAGGCTGAATCATCATTGGTGTCATCACCTTCTAAGGCAACATCGCCACCAGCAAGACGCATTTCCATTTCTTTAACATCAGAGCCTTTAACATCCAGTGCTTTCGCTAAAGCCTCAACTTCATTTGGTGTCAGGGCAGCTAAAGTAGGCTTGTTGCTACGCAGATTGAAGAACAATTTACGTTGTGCTTTTGTTGTTGCAACTTTGACCAAGCGCCAATTTTTGAGAATGTACTCATGAATCTCTGCCTTAATCCAATGGATAGCATAGGAGACTAAGCGTGCACCTTGGTTAGGGTCATAGCGTTTCACAGCCTTCATTAAACCAATATTGCCCTCTTGAATTAAATCAGCATGAGGAATTCCATAGCCTAAGTACTGACGAGCAACGGACACCACTAAACGGAGGTGCGATAGAACTAAAGTCTTCGCAGCATCGACATTTTCAGTGCGACGAAATTCTTGAGCGAGGTGCAGTTCCTCTGCAGCGCTGAGCATCGGTACGCGATTCACATAGGAGATGTAAGAGTCGAGTGTGCCAACCCCCAAGGAAGGCAGCATCGGAAAGGCAAGCGAAGCCGCAGCAGTCTGCGCTGCTGGCAGTGTTTGCCTTGCTTGCAATTGCGGTTTGTATGCTTTCTTTTGAATCATTTTCTTTTATATACTTTTGGTATTAATAGGGTTCTATTTTAGCACTCTTGTCAAGAGAGTGCTAATGGTTTTTTACTTCTATAAGTCTATGATTTAATTGAATAATTCAGAAGAATACTGCGCAGCTGTGAAGGGGGCTAAATCATCAATTCCTTCGCCTTTGCCTAAGGCTAAAACCGCTGGTTTTGGTCCATTGCTGAGGGTGTGGGCAAGCCCACAGATTACCCCGCCCTTAGCAGTGCCATCTAATTTAGTCACGATTAAGGCAGAAAGCCCTAAAGCGGCATGAAAGGCCCTTACTTGGTTTAAACCGTTTTGACCAGTATTGCCATCAAGAACAAGCAAAGTCTGGTGAGGCGCCCCAGGAAGGGCTTTACCGATCACTCTTTTGACCTTCTTTAATTCTTCCATCAGATGGTCTTGAGTCGCCAGTCTTCCGGCGGTATCAATAATCAGAATATCGCTTTTGCGAGAAATCGCTGCATGAATAGCATCGTGTACCACTGCCGCAGCGTCACCGCTTTCTTGCATGATGACATCGACCTGATTGCGACCACCCCATTCGAGGAGTTGGTTGCGTGCCGCAGCCCGGAAAGTATCGCCAGCTGCCAGTAAGACAGATTTGCCTTGCGACTGAAAAAGTTTACAGAGTTTACCGATCGTGGTGGTCTTGCCGGCGCCATTGACGCCAATTACTAGCCACACCTCTGGTGTGGTCTTTTGCTCATGGACATACAAGGGGTTGGGGTTGGGCTCCAAAGATTTCAGGAGTATCGCCACTTCTTCTATCAGTAGTTGCTTGAGTTCTTCCTGACTACTGGCCTTTTCCGATTTGGCGGCCTTACGGAGTTTGCTAATCAGTTGTTCAGTCGTGGGCATACCCACATCGCTCAGAATGAGAGATTCTTCTAGGGCATCAAACCAGGCTTCATCAGTCTGATTGGATTTGAATAGGGATCCGAGGGTTTTACGTAGGCCGAACATAATCGATACAATTTAATCCTTGCATCTTATCAATTAAATTCTTGGGATAGGTGATCTTGCAGATGCGTTCCACTTTATTAAGTTTTTCAATCTATTTATTACTCGGCTGTTCTAGTGCCTTGGCAGTCCCAGAAGTGGGCCAGGCAAATACCCACGAGTTTCAACTCTCGAATGGCCTTAAGTTGATTGTGCGTGAAGATCATCGCGCACCCACAGTTGCGCACATGGTTTGGTACCGCGCTGGCTCCATGGATGAGGTGAATGGCAAGACTGGGGTAGCTCATGTGCTGGAGCACATGATGTTTAAGGGCACTCACAAAGTAAAGTCAGGCGAGTTCTCTCGCTTAGTTGCGGCAGTAGGCGGTCGAGAAAATGCTTTTACCTCTCGTGATTACACGGCTTACTTTCAGCAAGTTGAAAAGTCTAAGCTAGATGAGGTGATGAGATTAGAGGCTGATCGTATGTCTAACCTCAATTTTGATGATGCGGAATTTCTGAAAGAAATCCAGGTCGTAATGGAAGAGCGTCGCCTGCGTACGGAAGATAATCCCAGTAGCTTGCTCAATGAATCACTTACTGCCACCGCTTATATGAGCTCCCCTTATCGTCATCCGGTAGTTGGGTGGATGAATGATTTGGTCAATCTGAAAGCCATAGATGCACGCGATTGGTATCGCAGTTGGTACAAACCGAATAATGCAACTGTAGTCATTGCAGGCGATGTTGATCCTAAAGTGATTCTACGAGCAGTGGAAAAATATTACGGAGCTGCTTCCGCTAGAGAGTTGCCGGAGCGTAAGCCCCAGATTGAGCCTGTACAAAAAGGTACTAAGCGAGTGCAGGTAAAAGCGCCTGCTGATAGCGCGCAGCTAGCAATGGCGTGGAAAGTCCCCAAGTTAGAAGTAGGGAGACTGGGTGATGATGAGCCTTATGCGCTAGAGCTTTTGTCTGCTGTACTTGACGGTTATGACAACGCACGCTTAAATCGCACGCTGGTGAAGCAAGAGCGCGTAGTAAATGATGTGGGCGTCGGTTACGACATGATCTCCAGAGGACCTGAACTATTTTTCATTAGCAGCAGCATGGCTAAAGGCAAGACAGTGGAGCAGGCGGAAAACAGTATTCGTAAAGCCTTGAAAGAAGTTGTTGATAAAGGAATCTTAGAGTCAGAGCTGAAGAGGGTGAAGGTCCGTATTCTGTCTGATCAAATTTATAAGCGGGATTCAATTTTTGGTCAGGCCATGGAAATCGGTACTACAGAGATGGCTGGATTCTCCTGGAAAGATATTGATGTGATGCTGGAGAAGATGCAAACTATAACTCCCGCACAAGTCCAAGCTGTTGCAAAAAAATATTTAGTAGATGAGGGGCTCACCATAGCAGTGCTAGATCCGCAAGCACGCCAGTCGGGTGAGAGCAAGCAAGGAGGCAATCGTGCTGATAAATAAATTCATCTCGCATGGCAGTCTTGCAATCGCACTGATAGTTGGAGTAAGCACATCTGCACACGCGATATTGCCTATAGAAAAGCTAGACTCTTTCAAGGGTGCGCAAGCCTTTTTAGTGCAAACCAAAGCGCTGCCCATGGTAGATATTGAGATCAGTATTGATGCGGGCGATCGTTATGACCCAGGAGTTAAAAGTGGCTTAGCTACTATGGCTGGGCGGCTAATGAACTATGGCGCCAAATCTGATAAGGGTCTGCTCAATGAGGCACAGATTGCTGATGAGATTGCAGACCTTGGTGCAAACCTCGGTATTTCTGTTAGCGGTGAGCGCGCTGTCATGCGTATTCGGACATTGAGTCGCAAAGATTTACGTGATCGCGCCGTTCAATTGGCATCAGCGATGTTGAGCGCGCCTACTTATGATGCCAAGATCTTGGGGCGTGAGAAGCAAAGGATGACTACTGCATTGCTAGAATCAGAGACGAAGCCAGAGTCAGTTTTGGATCGTCGCTTCAGAAAATCCGTTTATGGAATCTATCCGCTGGCCAATTCACCAACTGTGAAAAGTATTGCCAATATCAGCGCAAGCGACCTGCAGCAGTTTCATAAACAGTTTTACCGTGGCGATCGAATGATTGTCAGCATTGTGGGTGATGTGAGTAAAGCCGAAGCTGCTGAAATTGTTCAGAGTTTATTACAAAGGGTGCCTCAGTCTGGATCTCCTATAGCTAAGCTACCAGAGTTTGAACGCTCACCTGTGGAGTCTTTAAGTCAACGCGAAGTTGCTATTCCATTTGATTCGCAGCAAGCACATATCGCCATGGGAATGACTGCGGTCACCCGTAACAACCCCGACTACTTCTCATTACTAGTGGGTAACTATATTTTGGGTGGCGGTGGGTTTGTATCCCGCCTCATGTCGGAGGTACGCGAGAAGCGTGGCCTTGCTTATAGCGTGTTTAGTTACTTTGCCCCGGGTAAGGATGCGGGTATATTTCAGGCAGGCGTACAAACGAAGAATGATCAAGCTACTTTGGCGCTAGAGGTGATGAGTTCTACTATTGCGCAATTTATTGCTGATGGCCCATCACAAGCGGAGCTTGATGCAGCCAAAGCAAATTTAATCAATGGCTATCCTTTAAGAATTGATAACAACCGAAAGTTGCTCGATAACGTGTCATCCATTGCTTGGAATAATTTACCCCTCGATACGATGGAGATTTGGACTAAACAAGTGGAGGCCGTTAACCTTGAGCAAGTCAAGGCGGCCTTCCAAAAATACTTAGCCATGGATCGAATGAAAATTGTGGTCTTAGGAGCGAAAAAATAAATAAGCCAGTTAAGTCAGCTTCATTAGGCAGGCGCTCTGAGCCCCCACAGAAAATTCGCATTATTGGTGGGGTTTGGCGTAGTCGTTTGCTAAACGTGTTGGATTTACCTGGTCTTCGTCCTAGTACCGATCGCATTCGTGAGACTCTATTTAACTGGCTCGGGCAGGATTTGGTCGGTTTATGTTGTTTAGATTTGTTTGCTGGTACTGGCGCTTTAGGTTTTGAGGCCGCATCACGACATGCCAATTCAGTAACCCTATTAGAAAAAGATAAACAGGCTTATGCCAAACTTCTAGCTAATTTTGCTTTGCTAGAGTCATCTCCCGCGCCTGGAGCAGTGCAGATTCTTCACAGAGATAGTTTGGAGTTCTTAAAACAACAAGCTGATCGCTCCAGCAACTTGATCTTTATAGACCCACCCTTTCAGGAAGAGAACCTATTAAATCAAGCGCTTATAGAGGCTTCTCGTGTTTGTGATGACAGTGCTGGCGGTGGAATTTACGTAGAGTTTCCTGCTAGTCGCCCTCTTGAGCAGATTGAGGCCTTAGTCCCTGATTGGCATTGTGGAAAATACTTAGAGGCTGGACAAGTAAAAGCTTGTCTATTTCGCTCTAAGAGGGACTAAACTCTTGCCTGTATCTGAAAAAGCCTTAGGAGCCTTATGACTGTTGCTGTATACCCTGGAACATTTGATCCCTTCACTCGTGGTCACGAGGACCTAGTACGTCGTGCCTCAAGCATTTTTGGTGAGCTCATTGTTGGTGTTGCTGATAGTCGTAGCAAGCGCCCTTTCTTTACCTTAGATGAGCGCATTGAGATTGCCAAAGAAGTTTTAGGGCATTACTCCAATGTGAAGATTGTTGGGTTTACGGGTCTGTTAAAAGATTTTGCTCGCGAGCATAACGCGCGTGTAATTGTGCGTGGCTTGCGCGCAGTATCTGATTTTGAATACGAGTTCCAAATGGCCGGGATGAACCGCTATTTATTGCCCGATGTTGAAACACTATTTCTGACGCCATCAGACCAATACCAATTTATTTCTGGCACCTTTGTGCGTGAGATTGCCTCTATGGGTGGGGACGTGAGTAAGTTTGTATTCCCATCGGTAGAAAAGTGGTTGATCAAAAAGATTCAAGCCAACAAGAGTAAAGAGTAGGGCCCCTTGGCACAAATATGGCGTTAATGATTACAGACGAATGCATCAATTGCGATGTGTGTGAGCCTGAATGCCCAAACGATGCAATCTACATGGGGCTAGAGATCTACGAGATTGATCCCAATAAATGTACTGAATGTGTAGGTCATTACGATGCACCCCAGTGTCAGCAAGTCTGTCCGGTAGACTGCATACCGATGAATCCCGCGTTTTCTGAAAATCAAACGCAGTTAATGGCAAAGTATCAGGCCTTAACTGCTGCCAAAAAAGCACTCGTTAAATAAGTCATTAGCACTTTTAATTAGTTTTAGAGTGCAATTCGAGCATAGCTGCCTGTGTATCGCCCTTAAGGAACAAGGACAAAATTTGTAAGCCATTTTCAATGCTTGCTTCAATCTGCTTTTGTTCTGCTTGTAATGGTCTTCTCAACACGAAGTCAGCCACGTCCATCACTCTCGCACCTTCTGTAGCCAGATCGCGTGGGTGGCCAATACCCAGGCGCAAGCGCCAGTAATCAGGAGTTCCTAAGTGAGCTTGGATATCTTTTAAGCCGTTGTGTCCACCAGTGCCGCCACCAAGCTTGATACGCGCAGTACCAGGCTTGAGATCTAGCTCGTCCTGCACCACCAAAATATCTTTAGGTGTGATTTTATGAAAGCGGCATAAAGCTCCAACAGCCTGACCGCTCAGGTTCATGTAAGTGTTTGGCTTAAGTAAGAAGAGGTCTTCATCTTCCCATTTGGCCTTAGCTACCTTTCCAAGAAAGCGTTTTTCAGTTTCAAAGCGGACGTTTAATTGTTTAGCGAGTGCATCTACAAACCAGAAGCCAGCATTGTGCCGATCTTCAGTATGTTCTTCACCTGGGTTGCCTAGGCCAATAATTAATTTAGTCATGATGAGTACTTAAGGATAAAAGCTTTTCTGCAAAAAAGAAAACCCGCTTGTAAGCGGGCTTCCTCTGTCGCAAAGATAGGGCTTAAATGATTAAGCTTTATCCTTTGGGGCTTCAGCAGCAGGAGCTGCAGCAGCTACAGGAGCAGCTTCTGTATCGGCAGATTTCACTGCTGGGATACGGGCGTTAGCTAATACTGGGTTTTCTTGCTCAATATGCAATACCAAGGTAACGCCTTTTGGCAATACAATATCTTTGGCATGGATACCATGACCAACTTCAATCTTGCTTAGGTCCACGTTAATGAATTCTGGCAAGTCAGCTGGTAAGCAAGATATTTCCAATTCAGTGGAGATGTGGCTGATGACAGCGCCTTGCAACTTCACTGCAGCTGAAGTATCCGCGTTAATGAAATGCAATGGAACGCGCATGTGAACTTTCTCGGTCGCAGAAACGCGCTGGAAGTCGATGTGCAGAACCAAAGGCTTAAATGGATGCATCTGGTAATCGCGTAACAACACTTTTTGTGCTTTGCCGCCGATTTCGAGATCAAGGATGGATGAGTGGAATGCTTCCTTGCGGAGAGCATGGAACAGTGCGTTGTGATCCAACTCAATTACAGTTGCGGCGTCTTTACCGCCATAGATGATGCCCGGAGTTTTACCGGAGTTGCGCAGACGGCGGCTCGCACCCGTTCCCTGTACGCTTCTTTCAAAGGCTACTACTTTCATGTTCATTTCCTAATTTAAGGTTAATTTCCGTTCGCGACCAAACAGAAAAGCCTTTGATTATATCTTGGGAATCGTACTTTTTGCCTAGAAAAGGCTCAAAATTGCCAAAAACGGGGGCGTAAACGCTATTTTTGGCTTATTCAGCGAACATCGACATCACTGAGTCACCCTTGCTAATACGGGAAAGGGTTTCAGCCAAGATGGGGGCAACGCTCAATTGACGGATTTTGCCCACTTTCAGGGCTTCACTAGTTAATGGAATGGTGTCAGTAACCACCAATTCGTCTAACTCAGAGGCGGCAATACGGGCTACAGCGCCACCTGAGAGTACTGCATGAGTACAGTAGGCAGTCACACCCTTGGCGCCACGCTCTTTGAGTGCCTCAGCAGCTTTGCAAAGGGTTCCACCGGTATCAATAATGTCATCCATGATGACGCAGTGGCGACCTTCTACTTCGCCGATTAAGTGCATCACTTCTGATACGTTAGCCTTAGGGCGGCGTTTATCAATAATCGCCAAATCTGTACCTAATTGTTTAGCCATTGCACGGGCGCGAACAACGCCGCCAATATCTGGCGAAACAATGATGAGATCTTTTTTAGTTTTCTGAGCCTCTAAATCTGCCAAGAGAACAGGAGAGGCGTAAATGTTATCTACTGGGATATCAAAGAAGCCTTGAATTTGGTCGGCATGAAGATCCATGGTCAAAACACGCTCGATGCCGGCAACAGATTGAAGCATGTTTGCTACGATTCTGGCGGAGATGGCAACCCGCGCAGAGCGTGGACGACGATCTTGTCTGGCGTAACCGAAGTAAGGGATCACTGCGGTTATGCGGCTTGCTGAAGCTCGTTTAAGGGCATCAATCATGATCATGAGTTCCATCAAACTGTCGTTCGTTGGAGCGCAAGTCGATTGGATAACAACCACGTTCTTGCCGCGGACGTTTTCTTGAATTTCTACCTGGATTTCACCATCAGAGAATCGACCCACAAATGCTTTTCCCATGGGTAGGTTGAGCTCTTTTGCTACCGCATGAGCCAAAACCGGATTTGCGTTGCCTGTGAAAAGAGTCAGTAAATCTGCGTTCATTGGGGCGGACATAGGTGATTTTGGAGTTTTGGTAGGGGTCGAATGGATGTCTTAAGGTCGTATCTACAGAGTTTGGCAGGGGAAGAAGGATTCGAACCTTCGCATGCTGGAATCAAAATCCAGTGCCTTAACCAGCTTGGCGATTCCCCTACAGGTCA
>CANGWT010000039.1 GCA_947457745.1 Burkholderiaceae bacterium
GTGGCCCATGACCCAGTAGCCATGCCAGAAGCCCAGCATTGCTTAGATCTCGACTTTAAAGGCAATCCAGAAGGTCTCAAACAAGTGAGCTTAGTAGATGATCCCATGGTCGCTACCCAAGACGCAGATGCCTTAGTGATCGTCACTGAATGGAAAGCCTTTCGTAGTCCAGACTTTGACCTGCTCAAAGCCAATCTCAAGCACCCCATCATCTTTGATGGCCGCAACCTCTATGAGCCCCAAGCTATGCAAGAATTAGGCTTTGAGTATCAAGGTATTGGTCGGCATAATTAATGAGAAGTACAAAAAGAATCCCTTAGACAGATTAGAGAGATTAGTTACATCGTGGAAAAAGCTAACCGAGAACAATTTTCTAAAGCCCGCTTGTTGGTAGTGGGCGATGTCATGCTCGATCGCTATTGGTTTGGGGATACGAATCGTATTTCTCCTGAGGCCCCAGTACCGGTAGTTCAAGTGGGCAAGATTGACGAGCGTTTAGGCGGCGCTGCCAACGTTGCTCGTAACGTTGCGGCTCTTGGCGCTAAGACAACCATTTTGGGTCTGATTGGCGATGATGAGGCAGGGCGACGCGTTACAGAACTCTTAAAATCTAGCGATGTGAATAGTCAATTAGAGATCGATCGCAAAGTGCCAACGACCGTGAAGTTGCGCGTTATTGCAAGACAGCAGCAACTCATTCGTCTAGACTTCGAGGAAGCCCCAAGTGAAGCGGCTTTGGCTCATAAGCTCGAGCGTTACGAGAAGTTGGTTGGTGATGCTGATGTGGTTATTTTGTCTGACTACGGTAAAGGCGCCTTAGGTCAAGTAGCCTTGATGATTGAGCAGGCTCGCGCTCAAAAGAAAATGATTCTCGTTGATCCTAAAGGGGATGACTACGCTAGATATCATGGCGCCACTGTGCTTACTCCAAACCGTAGCGAGCTACGCCAAGTCGTGGGTCAATGGACGAGTGAAGATGATCTCACTAAGAGAGCGCAAGACCTCAGAAAATCCTTAAACCTAGAGGCGCTTCTCCTGACTCGGTCTGAAGAGGGCATGAGTTTATTTACCGATGCTGGAGTGAGTCACGTTAAGGCGCAGGCACGTGAAGTGTTTGATGTATCAGGTGCGGGCGATACCGTTATAGGCACGCTAGCAGTTGCATTGGCAGCTGGCTGGCCGCTGGAAAAAGCGATGGCTTTAGCTAATCGGGCTGGTGGTATTGTGGTTGGTAAGCTGGGTACAGCCACCGTTACTTCTGAGGAATTGCAATGACGATTATCGTGACCGGCGCAGCTGGGTTTATTGGCGCTAATATTGTTCAGGCACTTAACACTCGTGGCGAGAAAAATATTATTGCAGTGGATGATTTACGCCCGGCCGATAAGTATCGCAATCTTGCAGATTTAGACATCATTGATTACCTAGATAAAGACGAATTTCTGGAGGCATTCAGAAGTGGTCGCTTTGGCAAGGTGAGAGCAGTCTTTCATGAGGGGGCTTGCTCCGATACGATGGAGACTGATGGTATCTTCATGATGGAAAATAATTTCCGTTACACCATGGATTTACTCGATATCTGCACAGAACAAAAAGTGCAATTACTCTACGCCTCTTCAGCGGCAACCTATGGTGGTTCTGATGTGTTTGTAGAGAGTCGTGAACATGAGAAGCCATTGAATATTTATGGCTACTCCAAGTTCCTATTTGATCAAGTGATGCGAAAGCGCTATGCTGAAAAAGCTAATACTGCGCAAGTGGTTGGCTTTAGATATTTCAATGTCTATGGCCCACGTGAATCTCACAAAGGTCGTATGGCTTCAGTGGCATTCCACCAGTATCACCAATACAAATCTAATGGCAAAGTTAAGCTCTTTGGAGAGTATGGCGGCTATGGCGCTGGTGAGCAAAGTCGTGATTTTGTATCAGTCGAAGACGTAGTGAAAGTGAATTTATATTTCTTGGATCATCCAGAAATCAGCGGTATCTTTAATCTCGGCAGTGGCCGTGCGCAACCATTTAATGACGTTGCTCATGCGGTAGCTAATGCCATGCGCAAAATTGATAATGTCAATCCCGCTAGCCTAGAAGAATTAGTTAAAGAAAAGGCGATTGAGTACATCCCATTCCCAGATGCACTCAAAGGTAAGTACCAGTGCTTCACGCAAGCAGATTTAACTCAGCTGCGTGCCGCTGGATACTCAGAACCCTTCCTCAATGTGGAGCAAGGTGTCAGTCGTTATGTTGCCTGGTTATCAGCTAATGCAGATTTCTTAGCAAGCCCACTTTAGAAAGCTAAAAACAGTCAACCGACTGAATCTTTATTCGTTGTAACTAATCCACTTGCACTTCATGTCGGTGGATTTTTTATTAACTGATGGAGATTAAATGAATCAATTATTAAAGTCTTTGGTATTTTCAGTATTTGTAGCTGTCTCTGGTTTAGCTGCTGCCTCACCAATCAATGTCAACACTGCCACTCAGTCTGAGCTCGAGAGTATTAAGGGGATTGGACCCTCTAAAGCAAAAACAATTATTGCTGAGCGCTTGGATGGTGGGCACTTTCAGGATGCCAATGATTTGCAAAAGCGTGTTCGCGGCATTGGTATGAAATCTGTAGAAAAGATGGTGGATAACGGCTTAACTATTGAGGCGCCAAGTTCTTTTCGTGAGCCGCATGGTCGCACCAATAAAGAGGGCTCCAAAGCTAGCAGACGTGGCTCACGCAGTCAAAGTGGTGCGCGCCATCATTCGGATCGTGCGGAACCAAGTCGCCGAAATTAAACCCTTTTACGCATAGCCTAGCATATGGCTAAAATGGTTTCATGAACACACCCTCTTACTTGACTATTTCACAGACCGTGGGTAATACACCCTTGGTTCGCTTGCAACGCATTCCTGGCGCTGAAAATGATTCTAAAAATAATCTGATCTTAGGAAAGTTAGAGGGTAATAATCCAGCGGGGTCGGTAAAAGACCGACCTGCGCTGTCGATGATCCTGCGTGCACAAGAACGTGGCGAAATTAAACCTGGCGATACTCTGATTGAGGCTACTAGCGGTAATACTGGCATTGCTTTGGCGATGACTGCCGCGATGTTGGGCTACAAGATGGTTTTAGTGATGCCTGAAAATCAAAGTATTGAGCGCCGTCAAAGTATGGCTGCCTATGGAGCAGAACTTATTCTGACAGCAGCTTCTGGCGGCATGGAATTTGCTCGTGATTATGCATTGCAATTACAGAAGGAAGGTCGCGGTAGATTATTGGATCAATTCGCGAATCCAGATAATCCACGTGCCCATATCGAAACAACGGGCCCAGAAATCTGGCGTGATACCGATGGCCAGGTGACGCACTTTGTCTCATCGATGGGCACCACTGGAACCATTACCGGAGTCTCTACTTATTTAAAAACCATGAACCCTAATATCCAGATTATTGGCGCTCAACCGGAAGAGGGTTCGCAGATTCCAGGTATTCGTAAATGGGCTCCAGAGTACCTGCCTAAGATTTACCAAGGCGATAAGGTTGATCGTATTGAGTATGTAAGCCAAGCCGATGCTGAGGAGATGGCTCGTCGCCTTGCTGCTGAAGAGGGTATCTTCTGTGGCATTTCAGCTGGTGGTGCTTTAGTGGTTGCCTTGCGAATCGCGCGACAGTTAGAAAACGCTACGATTGTCTTTATCGTCTGTGACCGTGGTGATCGCTATCTATCTACTGGAGTTTTTCCGGCCTAAGGCATCCAATTTCAATATTAAGTCTGCTTCTGCTTTTTCTTGTTGGTGGTTTTCTTAGATTTAGATTTAGCTGATTCGCTCCTCTTTGTTTCAGGCTTTGCTTTAGATGTACTGACCGGCACTACGCTTTGGTTTTTATAACCTAGGGCTTCTGCAAACTCTGCAACACTTTGCGCATAAAAGTAACTGCGGTTGTATTGCACAATCGTCAGGAAGTTATTTAAGCCAACTACATAGCGTACCTGATCGTTATCATCTTTATCAGGATAAGGCAGGTCAACAATGAGGGCCTTACTTTGTGGCTCCACACCACCAGTCTGAAGGTCACCTTGCTCATTGGTGAGGATGCCTTTGGTAATGAGTTCTTGAACTGTATATTTCAGTTGGGGTTCACCATCAGCCAGGGCTCTTGCTTCGCTGATTGCTGTTTCCTTTACGGGGAAGTAAATCGGCATACCAGGCTGCCAGCCATGTTTTCTGATGAAATTCCCCACGCTAGCGATAGCATCTTTAGGGCTTTGCCTAAGGTCAATACGTCCGTCACCATCACCATCTACTGCAAAGCTACGAATACTACTCGGCATAAATTGCGGTAAACCAATGGCACCTGCATAGGAGCTGTTTTGATCAAGGCAGGCATTAAAACGTACTGAGTTCAATCCTTGACTACTGTTCCTCGCAGGGAGGCTTCCACCACCCTCAGTCCAGCATAAGAGGATGAGTTCTTGCAGCTGATCTTTAAAGAGTTGCTCTCTACTCGCTTTATTGGGGGCATCTGGATAGCTGAAGGCTAGCGTAGAGAGCACATCCTTTACTCGAAAATTTCCAGTTTGACGGCCATAGATGGTTTCAATTCCAATGATGGACACAATGACTTCAGCTGGAACACCAGACTCTTGCTCAACTTGACTCAGGAATACCTGGTTTTGTTCCCAAAAAGCCTTACCAGCTTTTAGGCGAATTGGCTCAATAAAGCGCTTGCGATAGGCTACCCAATTCTTTTTAAAGCTCTCCGATGGGGGTAATACCAATTTGCGAATAGAGGGAATCGTTTTAGTATCTGAGAAGCCTGATTCAAGGCTTGCCTGAGGGATTCCCTGGGTTTGAGCAATTTGAACAATTAACTGGTTGAGGTTTTGGCTAACACTGGCTTCTGTCGCAACATCTTCAGACTGGTTTACGATAGTCTCTGAAGGGCTAACTTGTTGAACGCGGTTACTCGAACAGGCGCCAAGTAGTAGCGCTATTAATAGTGTTGAAGCAAAGTAGGAGACGCGAAAATTCATGGATATGAGGATGGGTTTTTGAAGAGTTGGCAAGTTTAATTGGATTATAAAAACTACAGTTTTGCTATTGAGGATTTCTAGTAATGACAACAGGATACATAACTCATCCGGATTTTCTAAAACATGAGATGGGCAGCCATCATCCCGAGTGCCCAGAGCGTATTCAGGCAATTAATGATCAGTTAATTCGCAGTGGTATCGACCGCTTTCTGCAGCACCTAGATGCCCCCTTAGCAACTGAAGAGCAGCTAGAGTTAGTCCATAGTCCAGATCATATTGCCTTTGTTAAAGAGCGTTCGCCAGCTAGCGGTTATTTCATGCTCGACGGTGACACCATTATGAATCCTCACACTTGGAGTGCTGCGCTTCGTGCAGCCGGTGCTGCTATCGCTGGTGTTGATGCGGTAATGAAGGGTGAGGTTGAAAATGTGTTTTGTGCCATTCGCCCCCCTGGGCACCATGCCGAGCCAACCCGCTCAATGGGATTTTGTGTTTTTGATAACGTTGCCGTAGCAGCGAGATATGCGATGGAGACATATGACATCGAACGGGTGGCTATCATCGATTTTGACGTACATCACGGCAATGGGACTGAAGCAGCATTTTTTAATGACCCTAATGTACTCATGTGTAGTTTCTTCCAGCATCCGTTTTATCCATATAGTGGCTTAGATAGAGCAAGCAATATGGTGAATATTCCGCTTCCAGCATCTACGCGTGGTGATGTAGTGCGCTCCATAGTGGAGGAACAATGGTTACCACGTCTACGGGATTTTGAACCAGAACTCATCATCATCTCCGCGGGCTTTGATGCTCATCGTGAGGATGATTTGGGACAGATGGGATTGGTGGAAGATGACTACGCTTGGATTACTAAGCAGCTTAAAGATATTGCCAACCAATATGCTCAAGGTCGCATCGTCAGTTGCCTAGAGGGTGGTTACAACCTTTCCGCCTTGGGTCGCAGTGTGGTGGCGCACGTCAAAGCACTTGCAGATATCTAGAATCAAAGCAGATCAATATTCAAGGAACGCATGACTAATATTTTTGAGCAGGGTTTAGAACGAAATTCTGCAAACTTCACTCCGATTACTCCGTTATTGTTTCTGGAAAGATCTGCTGAAGTCTACCCAGATCGCTTAGCTGTGATTCATGGCAAGCAGCGCCAGACTTGGGCTCAGACTTATGAGCGTTGCCGTCGCTTAGCAAGTGCTTTGCAAAAGCATGGCATTGGCTTGGGTGATACCGTAGCTGTCATGCTGCCCAATACGCCGCCAATGGTTGAGGCGCATTTTGGAATCCCGATGTCTGGGGCGGTATTGAATGCTTTAAATACGCGTCTTGATCCCGAGACAATTGCTTTTATGCTCAATCATGGCGAAGCAAAAGTCGTGATCGTTGACCCTGAGTTTTCGGGAGTGATGAAAAAAGCACTTGAGATAGCCAAGAAAGAAAGTGGTCGTGAGTTTCTAGTGATTGATGTCGAGGAAAAAGAGTTTGATGTCTCTGGTGAAAAACTTGGCAAACTCACTTATGAAAAGTTCTTGTCTGAAGGCGATCCTCAATTCGCCTGGCAAGTCCCTACAGATGAATGGCAGGCCATTTGCTTGAACTACACCTCAGGTACTACTGGTAACCCAAAGGGGGTGGTATATCACCATCGCGGCGCAGCAATCAATGCTATCTCGAATATTTTGGACTGGGATATTAATAAGCACCCCACTTATCTCTGGACGCTCCCGATGTTCCATTGCAACGGCTGGTGCTTTCCATGGACGGTAGCGGCGCGTGCTGGCATTAACGTATGTCTACGTCGCGTGGATGCGCAAAATATATTTGCCGCGATTAAAGATCATGGCGTTACCCATTACTGCGCAGCTCCAATTGTGCATAACCTATTAGTCAATGCCCCTGATGAATTAAAAGAAGGTGTACCTGTAGGTGTAAAAGGCTTAATCGCAGGCGCCGCACCTCCCGCATCCATCATTGAAGGGATGGAAAAGTTGGGGTTTGATTTAACACATGTCTATGGATTAACGGAGACCTACGGACCAGCAGCGGTATGCGTCAAACAGGATGAGTGGAATGATCTTGATATCGGTGAGAGGGCTCGTCTCAATGCTCGCCAAGGTGTTCGCTATCACCTGCAACAAGCGATCGCTGTTCTTGATCCCGAAACTCTCAAGCCAGTTCCTGCCGATGGCGAGACGATGGGTGAGATTATGTTTAGGGGCAATATTGCCATGAAGGGTTATCTCAAAAATGAGAAGGCAAGCAAAGAGGCTTTTGAGGGCGGCTGGTTCCATTCTGGCGACTTAGCGGTGATGAATCCCGATGGCTATGTGAAGATGAAGGACCGTAGTAAAGACATCATCATCTCTGGTGGCGAGAATATTTCCTCGGTAGAGGTTGAAGATGTCCTTTATCGCCACCCGGCTGTCATGGCTGCTGCAGTAGTCGCGAAGCCAGACCCTAAGTGGGGGGAGACACCTTGTGCCTTCCTGGAAATTAAGCCAGGAATAGAGGTTACGCCCGCTGACATCATTGCCCATTGCAAGCAGCATCTTGCTGGTTTTAAGGTGCCAAGGGCCATTGTGTTTTGTGAGCTACCCAAGACCTCTACTGGCAAGATCCAGAAGTTTGAACTTCGCAAGCAGGCCGGCTCTGCTTCAGCAATCGATGTCTAGCCTTAGATAGCGCCAGGCGGATAAAATAGAAAAGTTACTCAAAAATAGAGATCAAGCATGAAAATCTTAGTGGCGGTAAAACGGGTTGTTGATTACAACGTCAAAATTCGGGTGAAATCAGATAACTCCGGTGTCGATCTGGCAAACGTCAAAATGAGTATGAACCCATTTGATGAGATCGCAGTGGAAGAAGCGGTTCGATTAAAAGAGGCTGGCGTTGCTACTGAGATAGTAGTAGTTTCTGCTGGTCCTACTCAATGTCAAGAAACGCTCCGTACTGCTTTAGCGATTGGCGCAGATCGCGCCATCTTGGTAGAGACCAACGCTGAATTGCAGCCCTTAGCCGTTGCAAAAATTCTTCAAGCACTATCCGAAAAAGAGCAGGCTCAGATCATCATCTTAGGTAAGCAGGCGATTGATGACGATAGCAATCAGACGGGGCAGATGCTAGCTAGCTTAATGGATATTCCACAAGCAACTTTTGCTTCCAAAGTAGTTGTTACTGATGGTAAAGCGAGTGTGACTCGTGAGGTGGATGGCGGCTTAGAAACAATTGCGATTACTTTGCCTGCAGTCATTACTACTGACTTGCGTTTGAATGAGCCGCGCTATGTTACTTTGCCAAACATCATGAAAGCCAAAAAGAAGACCTTGGAAATTGTGCAACCTGATGAGCTTGGTGTTGATATTGCCCCACGCCTCAAAACCCTCAAAGTAGAAGAGCCGCCAAAACGTTCTGCTGGTGTGATAGTGGCTGATGTAGCGGCTTTGGTAGATAAACTTAAAAATGAAGCGAAGGTGATTTAAATGGCCGCACTCGTTATTGCTGAACACGATAATCAATCCTTGAAAGCAGCTACGCTCAATGCAGTAGCGGCTGCTCTGCAGTGCTCCCCTGAAGTGGATGTTTTGGTAGCTGGTAGCAGCGCTGATGCCGCAGCCTCTGCCGCAGCTCAAATCGCTGGGGTGCGTAAAGTAATTCAGGTCGATGCAGCATCTTTAGCCGATCAGCTCGCTGAACCTTTGGCTGCGCAGATTCTTTCTATTGCTAATGGCTATAGCCACATCCTGGCTCCCGCAACTGCTAACGGTAAGAATGTCTTGCCACGGGTTGCCGCTAAGTTAGATGTAGCGCAATTATCAGATGTCACTAAGGTTGTCTCACCTGATACCTTTGAGCGTCCAATTTATGCGGGCAATGCAATTGCTACTGTGCAATCTACCGATCCAGTTAAAGTTATTTCGGTTCGCACAACCGGTTTTGATCCTGTTGCTGCAACTGGTGGATCAGCTACAGTAGAAAAGCAAGCTGCTACTGAGGTTTCTGGTGGATCCTCTTTTGTGGGCCGCGAACTCACGAAGTCAGATCGTCCTGAACTGACTGCCGCCAAAATTATCGTATCTGGTGGTCGTGGTTTAGGTTCTGGTGAGAAGTATCAAGAAATTATTGCGCCCTTGGCCGACAAGCTTGGTGCTGCTCTGGGTGCCTCACGCGCTGCAGTCGATGCAGGTTATGTTCCAAACGATTATCAAGTAGGTCAGACCGGTAAGATCGTTGCACCGCAGCTGTATGTTGCCGTTGGCATCTCTGGTGCGATTCAGCATTTAGCCGGCATGAAAGACTCTAAGGTGATCGTAGCGATTAATAAAGATCCTGAGGCTCCAATCTTTAGTGTCGCTGATTATGGTTTAGTTGCAGACCTCAATACCGCCGTCCCTGAATTGACTAATTTACTTGGTTAAGGCATTGCAGAGGTCTCTTTAACTGCCCTCAACTCCGATCTATAGGAACACCTATGCCATATGTAGCCCCAGTAAAAGACATGCTATTTGTGATGAACGAACTAGCAGGGCTATCTGAAGTTGTTTCTTATCCTTCTTATGCTGAGGCTGGCGCTGATGTAGATTTAGCTCCAGCGATTTTGGAAGAGTCTGCCAAATTTAATCAAGAGGTTGTAGCGCCGCTCAATTGGCCTGGCGATCAAAATCCTAGCTCACTGAAAGATGGCGTCGTCACTACAACCCCAGGCTTTAAAGAGGCTTTTGAGCAATTTGCTGCAGCAGGTTGGCAGGGTGTTGTGCACCCAGTAGAGTTTGGTGGTCAAGGCTTGCCAAAACTGATTGCCACGGCATGCTTTGAGATGGTTCACTCCGCTAGCCTGTCCTTTGCTTTATGCCCAATGCTGACCGATGGTGCGATTGAGGCTTTATTAACTGCAGCAAGTCCTGAGTTGCAAGAGCGCTATGTGCCTAAGATGATTTCTGGAGAATGGACTGGATCCATGTGTCTCACAGAGCCTCAGGCTGGTTCTGACCTGTCGATGGTGCGTTCTCGCGCCGTACCTGAAGCCGATGGTAGCTACAACATTTTTGGCACCAAGATCTACATCACCTATGGTGAGCACGATATGGCAAAAAATATCGTCCATCTCGTATTGGCTAGAACCCCAGATGCACCAGAGGGTGTGAAGGGTATTTCTTTATTTGTAGTGCCGAAGTTTTTGGTAAATGCAGATGGTTCACTGGGTGAGCGTAATGATGTGCATTGCGTCTCGATTGAGCACAAGCTGGGTATTAAGGCCAGTCCAACGGCGGTCTTGCAATTTGGCGATCACGGTGGTGCAACCGGCCACTTGGTAGGCGAAGAAAATCGCGGCCTGGAATACATGTTCGTCATGATGAATGCTGCTCGTTTTGCGGTGGGTATGCAGGGTATTGCAGTTGCAGAACGCGCTTATCAAAAAGCAGTGCAGTATGCCAAAGACCGTGTTCAGAGTCGTGATCTAGCGGGCTCTTCAGGTCCTGTAGCAATTATTCATCAACCAGACGTAAAGCGGATGTTGATGACCATGCGTGGGTATATTGAGGCATCTAGAGCTATGGCGTATTACGCTGCAGCTGCTGATGATGCGCAACATGCATCCCCCGATGAGCTCGCTCGTAAGCACAATCAAGCTGTATATGAATTCTTGGTGCCGATTGTGAAAGGCTTCTCGACTGAAATGTCGATTGAGGTCGCTAGCTTAGGCATCCAGGTTCATGGGGGCATGGGTTTTATCGAAGAGACAGGCGCAGCACAACACTATCGTGATGCTCGTATCCTGACTATCTATGAAGGCACCACAGCTATTCAGGCAAATGATTTGATTGGCAGAAAGACAGTGCGTGATGGTGGTGCAACTGCGATGCTGTTCTCGGACAGAATCCAGCAAACTGAAAAAGATTTGGCAAGTAGCGGCACCGCAGATGCAAAATCGGTATTGAAGCAGTTAACTCCAGCGCGTGAAGCGTTTGAAGCTTCTGTAGCCTACATTGTGGCAAATGCAAAAACAGATATCAAGGCAGTGTATGCAGGTAGTTTTGCTTACTTGCGTTTATGCGGCTTGGTATTGGGTGCATGGCAAATGGCACGTGCTTTACTAGCTGCACAAGAGTTGCGTGCAGTAGATCCGAATTTTTATGGCACCAAGATTGCTACAACACGCTTCTTTGCAGAAAATCTATTGCCACAATCTCAAGCTCTTGCAACTTCGATTTTAGAGGGTGGTCAATCCACTAATGCGCTGATGGCGGAGCATTTTTAAGACTGCAAGAACTATCGTCACCTATTAAAAAGCTATCCGCATTACTGGGATAGCTTTCTTGCTTCTTGAAGTTGTGAGATGAAAAATTGTTCAAATGCAATTGCCAAGAAGGTCATCATCACACCGGCACCAAAGACCAAAGAAAAGATTACAGTCAGCACCACTGGCCAACCAGACTGAGTTGCTCTGCTAGGCTCTAAACCTGGATTAAATTGAGCATCCCACTTTTCATCGGCGCGTAAGCCATAAGTGATGGTGGTCAACCAACTGGCTTCAAAGGTAATGAAGCCGAAGGTGATGAGTACCCACCCTGGTGCAGAGTGGAAGTGCGCTTCTTTCAGAATCAACCAACCAGCGATTCCGCCTATAAAAGAAAATAGTTGTGCCCAGCCCCAGAAGGACTTTAATCCTTGCAAATAAAAACAGTTCAAGCCAGTTCCGGGAAAAAATAATCCAAGTGAGCAGAATAGGAGTTTGTATTTTTTCATTCAGACTTTCGGTAAAGAGCTATTGCAATGGCGAACTATTTTTTATTTGGACGAATTACTTTTTTGCATGAAACTTAAAACTTCGCGATCCGCGCCAATCATCAGCAGTTGATCCCCATTGCGCACAATTGAGCGGTAATCATTTAATTCATACAGGAAATCATTTTCTAATTCCATGCGTTGGGGCGTACAGGCCATCTTTGTACTAGCGATTTGATCAAGCGTAAAGCCTCTAGCATCTTCGGTAATACGTGCAGTAAAGCGATTGCAGCCTGTAGACCCATTCACGCGCTCACCATTAGCATCAAAGATGATTTGAATAGGGTTGCTATTGTCACCCTGGGGGATTTGTCGGGCACGCACTTCACCTTTGTTATTGGGCGCGAGATTCCAGCGAACAAGCTCCCATTTAGTATTGCGAAACTCACTGCTCGGAGGGCTGGTTTTGGCGGTGCAGGGCGGGATGACATTGGCGCAGGCCGTCAAAAAACCTAAACCGAGGCAGGAAAGCGTGAGAAAAAAGCGCTTTATAGGGCCTTTGGAGGGTCTAAAAGTGGCTATTCTCATGGTAATATTTCTGTAAGTTATTGTTTTTAATAATTATTTTATGAATTACTGGATTCTATTCTACTGTTGAAGCTAAAGAGGCGTTCGCTTAAATAGGTGGATCAAGTAGGGGTTTTCGTCTAGAATATGAGGTTTTCCGCTATACCGTGCATTTGTTTTGTTAATTTGCTCAGTTAGCTGGAGCCCAAGATTTTTATAGTAATTTCATTGGGTTGTACTCAACCTGTTTTCATTTTAGATTTTAAGGAATAAGTATGGTCGTCATTCGACTGGCACGCGGCGGTTCAAAGAAGCGCCCTTTTTATAGCATCGTGGCTACAGACAAGCGCAATCGTCGCGACTCGAAC
>CANGWT010000040.1 GCA_947457745.1 Burkholderiaceae bacterium
CGCAAAGTATTTTTGATTGGTCTGCATTGTCAGAATCAAGCATTCTTGTGGAACCTCCAAGAACTCTTGATCAAAGTGACATTCATAAATTGCAGGCCACTCTACCAAAGCAGTCACTTCGTCTAACAGGCCATCTGGCATCAACACTAAATCAGGACCAGCGGCTTTTAATAATGCAGATTTGATAAACTCACGACGCTTATTAAAGCTGGGTAACACTTTTGCTTTAGTAGTGAGATCAGACTCATACTGATCTGCAGAGGCAATAGTAATGACGCCTGGAGCTAAAAAGCGATGGCCCTCAGTCTGATTTGCTGCATCAATGCCTAGTGCGCTGATATTGAGACTGTGTTTTCCATGCAGTGCGATGATGCGGTGCGCTGGACGTGCAAACTCAACGTCTGCTAATGCACCATTTTTCTGTAGTACTTGATAGTGCATCATTTTGGCGATTGGTAATTTACCTAGTGTTTGCTCGAGTGCTTGGTGAGCAGTTTGCTCCAATGCCGCACCTTTGGCGACGACATTGAGATACAGTGCTTCATTCTTGCCTTCGCCCGATTTTTCTAAAGTATAGAGATCGACATCAGCATAGCCCAAAGAGGCCAATTTCTTTTGTAATGGAGCAGTCGGCTTTCCATCAGCATCATAAGCAATGCTAGTCGGTAGTAATTTTTCACGTACTGGATAGTCTGGAGCTTGGCTCAAGACATTCGTAATTTGAACAGCAAGCCGACGCGGTGTTGCGTAGCCAGTAGCAAAAGAGTTTTCACTCAAGAGTCCGGCAGCTTTTAAGCTTGAATAAATACCTTCACTAAATGCATCACCTAAGCGGCGTAATGATTTTGGTGGAAGCTCTTCGGTAAATACTTCAATCAGCAGATGATCTGATTGGGAGAGGGAATTCGGTGTACTCATAATTAGATCGAGCTACTTAAGCTTTGGATTGACGTTGGCACATCGGGAATCCCAACTTCTCACGAGACTCAAAGTAAGCCTGCGCTACTGCGCGCGAGAGATTGCGGATACGTCCGATATAGGCTGCTCGCTCTGTAACCGAGATAGCGCCACGGGCATCGAGTAAGTTAAAAGTATGTCCAGCCTTGAGGACCATTTCATAAGCGGGTAAGGCTAATGGCACCTCCATCAAACGCTTGGCTTCACTTTCATAGTTAGTGAAGTTTGCAAACAATAAATCAGTGTTGGAATGTTCAAAGTTGTAGCAAGACTGCTCCACTTCATTCTGGTGATACACATCACCATAAGTGATGCCGTCAGCCCAAACGAGGTCGTATACGTTGGAGCAGTTTTGGATGTACATTGCCAGGCGTTCAATACCGTAAGTGATCTCGCCCAAAACAGGTTTGCAGTCAATGCCACCCACTTGCTGGAAATAGGTGAACTGTGTCACTTCCATGCCGTTGAGCCAGACTTCCCAGCCTAAGCCCCAAGCGCCTAAAGTTGGGTTTTCCCAGTCATCCTCAACAAAACGCACATCGTTTTTTTGAAGATCAAGACCCAAGGCAGCAAGCGAACCTAAGTAGAGCTCAAGGATATTTTCTGGCGCAGGCTTTAGTACAACCTGGTACTGGTAGTAGTGCTGTAAACGGTTCGGATTTTCTCCGTAGCGACCATCTTTGGGTCTACGTGAGGGTTGGACGTAAGCAGCTTTCCAGGGCTCAGGACCAATGGCTCTCAAGAAAGTGGCTGTATGAGATGTACCGGCACCGACCTCAAGGTCAATAGGCTGCAATAGGGCGCAACCTTGTTGGTCCCAGTAATCTTGAAGTTTAAGAATGATTTGCTGAAAAGTAAGCATGATGTACCTGGCTAAGCCTTTGATTTTACATGGCTAAGCTGGTGAACTAGGAAATTGCGATTAGATTCGTTTTTGGCGAATTAGGCCTAGGATAAGTAAGAGGCAAGAAAGACTCAAAATGGGCGCATTTCCCCAAAGTACATAAGGCGTTTTGCCGGAGTAAGCCTGGATTTTGAGGTTGAGCACCCCTTGGGTAAATTCATCTAGTTGTGACATTACTTTGCCATCTGGCCCAAGGACTGCCGTGATGCCTGTATTAGTGGCGCGTAAAGCTGGAAGGCCAGTCTCCAAGGAACGTAGCTGAGACAACCTCAATTGCTGGGCTGGCGCTTGTGAATCCCCAAACCAAGCCAGATTGGTCATGTTGATCAATAGGTTGACGGGTTGACTGCTGTGATGAATGCGTGAGGCTAATTCCCCGCCAAAGATATCCTCATAGCAAATCGTAATGACTGCATGAATCGCATCTTTGCCCAAGCGAATAATACTGAAAGGGGCTTGATCTTGCTTGCCCCGTGCGAAGTCGCTCATGGGTACGTTGAAAGCATTTACAAACCAATGAAAGCCGGGCGGAATAAATTCTCCAAAAGGGACCAAGTGCGATTTGTCATATTGATAGCTTTGTGCGTTGGGAGAGAGTCCAAGCGCACGGTTGGTGTACTGCACCCCAGCGGAATTACCTGTCTCTCCAATCACGCCAAGCAAAATATTACTCGAGGTGTTGTTGGAAAACTGTTGGAGTGATCCCAATAGGCCTATAGGAAGATTACTTTGGGGCCAAGGATAAGCAGTCTCTGGAGTGATGATGAGGTCTGCTGATTGACTCTCGATGGCATTAGTATAAAAACTCAATTGCTCTTCAATGGCTTGGGGATTGAACTTGAGGCTCTGCTCAAAATTACCCTGAATTAAACGAACATTGAGTGGCTCGCCAATCGGTTTTGTGAAAGTCCAAAAGCCAGCAAGTTGCGCAAGTGCGATCGCAGAAATAATGCAGGCACCACTAAAAAAGATATTTTTCTTCAGTTGACTGATTTCCCAAGAGACCCACACCACTAAAAATGTGCATGCCAGACCGCCGAAGAATGGCGCTACTGGTGCGAAGGGACCATTGAATTGCGCCTCAGCAAACCCCATCCAAGGAAAGCCAGTGAAAACTACGCTGCGCAGGTATTCCATAACTACCCAAGAGGCCGCTAGTACCAAGCCCGTCAGGTGCTTATGCCTTGCTAGACAGAGGGAGAGGGAGGCGCCGGAGAAATATAAAGCCATTCCAGCGGCCAATAAAAATACCGCAAAGCAAGATAGTGCACCATGCATTCCACCTACGTCATGCAGGCTAATGTAGATCCACCACAGACCTAGAACAAAGTAGCCTAGACCAAATGACATTCCAGAAATAAATTGATTTTTAATTGAAGGGAGTGACTGATTCCCCATTCGCCACCAAATTAAACTTAAGATAGGGATTTGTACCCAACCACCATAGGGTAGCTCTGCTGCAGTGGCTAGTAAGGCCCCAAGAAAAAATAACAACAATACATTGGCGCTATTACGAAGCCTTGCTGATTGCAGATCAATCAAAGTGATTCTCAGGAAGGTTTTTTCGGGAGTTGTCGTGCAAGCAGAATATGAATCTGTCTTGGGTCAGCACGCTGAACCTCAAATTCAACTCCGTCGATTTCGATCAATTCACCCATCTTCGGTACTCGACCAAGATGCTGAATGACTAAACCGGCAACGGTTTCAATACCTTCAACTTCAAATTGCGTACCCAAGGTCTCATTAAATTGCTCGAGTTCGGTAATACCTTTCACACGAATATCGCCATTGTCTAAGGAGATCAGGTTATCTGCCTCTTCATCAATATCGTGCTCATCTTCAATGTCGCCAACAATTTGCTCAAGAACATCTTCAATTGTAATGACGCCTGCAACACTACTGTATTCATCTACGACAATAGCTAGGTGATTGCGGTTGTCTTTGAAGTCACGCAACAACACGCTCAAGCGCTTAGATTCAGGAATAAAAACGGCAGGGCGAAGCCAGTCGCGCACCTGAAAATCTTTTTCAGTGGAGTGTCGCAATAAATCTTTTGCCAGTAGGGTGCCAATCACATTGTCACGAGTGCCTTCAAATACAGGGAAGCGTGAGTGTGCTGCAGTAATCACACTCTTGATAATTTCTGATAAGGGCTGGCTAATATCAATCCAGTCAATTTGTGCTCTGGGAATCAAAATATCGCGAGCACACAATTGACCCACCTGAAATACGCCCTCAATCATGGAAAGCGCATCTGCATCAATTAAGCCCTCTGTCTGAGCTTCTCTGAGGGTATCAATCAGCTCCTGACGACGTTCTGCTGGGCTGGTTGGCTGTGGCGTTAAAAATTCGGCCAAGCGCTCTAAAAGGGATTTATTGGGGTCAGGCATATAACAAGAATATCGCAGAAATAAGTAAATTCAATGAATGAGGCGAAGGATGGCTTAAATGGGTGCGTAGGGATTAGCAAAGCCCATTGATGTCAGGAGAGCTATTTCTTTAACTTCCATTTTCTTCGCTTCTTGATCGCTCTCATGGTCAAGACCTTGGGCGTGTAAGCAGCCATGAATAATTAGATGGGCTAAGTGGGCCTTAACAGTTTTATTCTGCTCCGCGGCCTCTTTTTGAATCACGGGGAGGCAAAAAATAATGTCGGCAGTCAAAGTCTTATTACTGAGCTCGTACGGAAAAGTGAGGACATTAGTCGCATAGTCTTTATTGCGAAAGGCAAAATTGAGTTTTTTTCCTTCGGCTGAATTAACAAAGCGTAAGGTAATCAGGCCATTCAATCCAACCACTGCTTTTACCCATTTTTTGATTACTGCTTGAGAGGCAATCGCAAAAACTTTTTCTTCAATGGCAGCGCTGGCAAACTGAATATCAATCTCTAATTTAGAAGGGGATGATTGTTTGCTTATCATCTTAATGGGCGTGCGCAGAAATGAGCTCAGTAATGAGATCCCCTCGGAGGGTGTAATTGAGTACTTCAGTGATACGGATGTCTACCATTTGACCGATGAGTGATTCGATATCTGCATCTGGTGCAGTAAAGTGAATGACCCGATTATTGGCAGCGCGACCTTGCAGGTTTACGCCATCCTTTGCTAAGCCCTCAACAAGTACCCGTTCAGTACTGCCCAACATATTTTTACTAATCTGATTTGCTTGAGACTCAACTAGTGTAAGTAAGGTTTGCAGTCGCTTAAGTTTGACCTCATAAGGGGTGTCATCACTCAGATTGGCCGCAGGTGTACCTGGACGTGCACTGAAGATAAAGCAAAAACTGTTATCAAAATTGAGTTCTTTAACCATTTTGAGCAGTTTTGCAAAGTCCTCGTCCGTCTCGCCAGGAAAGCCCACAATAAAGTCGCTGGAGAGTGTTAGGTCGGGCCTCACAGCGCGCATCTTGCGAATAATACTTTTGTATTCCAGGGCGGTATAGCCACGTTTCATCGCGGATAAAACTGAATCAGATGCGTGTTGTACGGGTAGATGCAAGTGACTCACCAGCTTAGGAACTTTTGCATAAACATCAATCAAGCGCTGGGTAAATTCTTTTGGGTGGCTAGTAGTAAAGCGAATTCTCTCAACACCTGGAATTTCTGCGATGTATTCAATCAGCAGAGCAAAGTCAGCAATCTCTTCCGTGCCACCCATCTTGCCAAGATAAGCATTCACATTTTGACCGAGCAAGACAATCTCTTTCACACCTTGAGCTGCAAGACCAGCCACTTCCGTCAATACGTCATCAAAGGGTCGCGATACTTCTTCACCACGAGTGTAAGGAACCACGCAGTAGCTACAGTACTTTGAGCACCCTTCCATAATAGAGACGTAAGCTGAGCCCCGAGTTTGACGAGAGGCGGGCAGATGATCAAACTTTTCTATTTCTGGAAAAGAGATATCTACTTGAGGTCTGCCAGTTTCGCGACGTTGTGTAATAAGGTCAGATAAGCGATGTAGCGTTTGTGGACCGAAGACCACATCTACATAGGGAGCTCTACTGATAATTTGCTGGCCTTCTTGACTAGCAACGCAGCCGCCAACACCAATCAATAAATCGGGTTTGGTTTTCTTGAGCTCACGCAGGCGCCCTAAGTCAGAAAATACTTTGTCTTCTGCTTTTTCACGAATCGAGCAAGTGTTCAATAGAACCACATCTGCATCTTCGGGGGTGTCAGTCATGACCATGCCTTCATTGGCATGTAGGAGGTCTGCCATCTTGCCCGAGTCATACTCGTTCATTTGACAGCCAAAAGTTTTGATATAGAGCTTTTTCATATGCCGTTCTCAGGTTTATAGCTGGGGGCGAAGCTGAGATTTTACGGGATAAGTCGCTTAGAGCAGACGAAGGGCCAGAATCGCAACAATGGTTGGTGGAATTGCAGCAACAAATAGTAAGCCTGCCGAAACAGCTGCATTAGGGAAGTAGCTACGCAAAATAGCGAGTCCAGCGGGGTTGGGGGCATTAGCGATGACGGTGAGGCCACCGCCTGCTACAGCACCGCCAACCAGAGCTAACTTGAATTCTGGGGTAGTTCCCTGTACTAATGAGCCTAAATAGGTGAGCGCTGCATTATCGGTAATTGCTGTTAATGCCAGGCTGCCATAGAAAACGGCTGTCGGGCTCATGGTTTCCAGAATCGGTTGTAGCCACCAACCTTGTAGTGCACCCAACACTACTAATCCACCCAAGAAGAATCCCACCAGCAAAGCTTCACGCAAGATGAGTGGACTTTGATGTTTTGGATAAGCGGTGGTGTAGCCAATAAAAAACAGTAGTAGCCATATGAAGATTACTGGGTCATGTGCAAAAGCTACGATACCCAGCAAAAAGAGTAGATGAATGGCTGTAATGGCTAGCGGAATACGAGCCTGATCAGCTTTGCTTGTAGGCTCAATTAATTGCTTATGAAAGAGCAGCGTTACGATTGTTGCATTAATAAAAATAGCGATCATCGCTTCAAGGCCAAAATTGGCAAACATGAAAGCGCTACTCCAACCCCAGGTAGATGCAACCATCAGTACTGGTGGTGCTGCAAAATTAGTCAGCGTGCCACCAATCGAAATATTGACGAACAGCACGCCCAGGGTACCGAACAGCAGTGGCGTAGAGCATTTATGGCGATAAACTAGGTCACGCAATAAGAATGCTGCCAGCGTCATTGCTGCAGGCTCAGTAATCAGCGAGCCTAACAAAGGTGTGATGCTGAGGGTCAAGAAATACAGTGTGGGAGCTTGCTTGGTGCGCAGAACGAGTTGCATTACCTTGCCGAGTTTGTGTAGCAACTGGGTTGCAAAATGCAAAATCGGTTTGCTGCCAGCGACCACCATAATGGCAAAAACAAATAGCGGCTCGGTGAAGTTACGTTGGTTGGCGTACTGTGTTGCTGTAGTGAGATCATTAGCAAGCCACATGAAAATAATGAGGATGGCCGCCCAAAATCCAAAAACGATTTCTACTTCGCCAAGGAGATGCCATAAGCCAGCGTGCTTTGGAGATTTTTTAGCAAGCGCCTCAAAATACGAGGTACAAAACGTATGTAGCACTGCGATCGCAAAAATGATGCTTGCGCCAAGCTCGGTAGGGGTAAAGTTCATGGCTACATATTATCAGGGCAAGCCTGTCAGAATACGTGCAAAACTAACTCAGTAAAACTATTAGCAATTTAGGAGATTTTGATGAAATTAAAATTGGGTTATCAAGAATTAATTGCCAATGCGATGGCTCAAATTGAGACTGTGCCCTTAGAACAAGCACAGCAATTTCTAGATGACCAAAACACAGTATTTGTAGATATTCGGGATGTGAGAGAGTTGGAGCGTGATGGGATGATTCCGGGTGCAATTCATGCACCGCGTGGCATGTTGGAGTTTTGGGTTGACCCAGACAGTCCTTATTACAAGCCCATTTTTGGTGAAGGTAAGCGTTTGCTGCTGTATTGCGCATCCGCATGGCGCTCTGCCCTGGCAACAGAAACCCTTCAAAAAATGGGAGTGCCCGGCATTTGTCATTTAGAAGGCGGTTTTAGTGCCTGGAAAAACGCCAAATTGCCTATAGCGGAGAAACATTTAAAGCCACATCAGAGCTAAATTTCTAGTGGTATGGATCTTGAAATGCACTAAATAAGCCCCATTTACTTGGGGAGATGTTTATTGATTAAGAGGGAATACGCATGACTTTAGCTAGCAAAGAAACTTTAGGCTTTCAGGCCGAGGTAAAGCAACTTTTACAACTGATGATCCATTCCTTGTACTCCAATAAGGAAATTTTTCTCCGTGAGTTGATCTCGAATGCGTCTGATGCTTCAGACAAGCTCCGCTTTGAGGGGATCGAGCATCCTGATTGGTATGGCGACGATCCTGATTTGAAGATCAAAGTTAGTTTTGATCAAACTGCCAGAACCGTAACTATTTCTGATAATGGTATTGGCATGAGTCGCGATGAAACCATTGCCAACTTGGGCACGATTGCTCGCTCTGGTACGAAAGAATTTTTCTCCAAACTCTCCGGCGACCAACAAAAAGATGCTGCTTTAATTGGCCAGTTTGGCGTAGGCTTTTATTCAGCTTTTATTGTGGCCGACCATATTACTGTAGAGACCCGTCGAGCAGGCTTGCCGGCGACCGATGGAGTTCGCTGGGAGTCTGATGGCTCAGGCGAATTTACAGTTGAAAGTATTGATCGCCCTCAACGTGGAACATCGATCACGATGCATCTGCGCGAGGGTGAGGACGATTTCCTTTCTACCCATAAGCTCAAGTCGATTATTCGTAAATACTCCGATCACATCTCTTTGCCGATTCAGATGAATAAAGAAGAGTGGGATGCGGACAAAAAAGAGCAAGTGATTAAAGATGAGCTTGAAAGTATTAATCAGTCCAGTGCTCTATGGGCGCGCTCTAAATCAGAGATCACTCAAGAGCAGTATGACGAGTTTTATAAGCACTTGTCTCACGACTACGAAAATCCCTTGTGTTATTCCCTGAACAGGGTTGAAGGCCGTAGTGAATTTACGCAACTACTTTATGTACCCGCACGTGCACCATTTGATTTATGGGATCGCAACAAGCGGGGCGGTATCAAGCTATACGTGAAGCGGGTATTCATTATGGATGATGCCGAGCAGTTGATGCCCATGTATCTGCGTTTTGTTACTGGTGTGATTGATTCAACAGATCTACCTTTAAACGTTTCCCGTGAAATTTTGCAAGAGTCACGTGATGTCAAAATCATCCGTGAAAGTTCGACTAAGCGTGTACTGAGCATGTTGGAGGATTTAGCCAACAGCGATGATGAGCTTAAGAAAGAAAAATACCGCACCTTCTGGACTCAGTTTGGGCAGGTGCTCAAAGAGGGTATGGGTGAGGATCAAGCGAATCAAGAGCGCATCTTAAAGCTTTTGCGTTTTGCAAGTACGTACACCGATTCTGCAGATCAAACTGTTTCTTTGGCTGAATATATTTCCCGCATGAAAGAGGGTCAGGACAAGATTTATTACGTCACTGGCGATACTTTTAATGCTGCTAAAAATAGTCCGCATTTAGAGATCTTCCGCAAGAAGGGCGTCGAAGTCTTGCTACTCACCGATCGAGTAGACGAATGGATGCTTTCTTTCTTCACTGAGTTTGATGGTAAGCACATGACCTCGGTGGCAAAAGGTGGGCTTGATCTTGGCAGTCTCAGTGATGAGAAGGAAAAGAAAGAGCATGAAGAAACTGAGAAGAATTTTAAGGACTTGCTAGATCGCATGAAAGCAGCCTTGGAAGACAAGGTGAAGGAAGTGCGTGTTACCTTCCGTTTGACTGACTCTCCAGCATGTTTAGTCTCCGATGAGAATGAGCTCTCTGGAAACTTGTTGCGTATGCTTAAAGCTGCAGGTCAGCAGGCGCCTGACACTAAGCCTATTTTGGAAATCAACCCTGAGCATCCCTTGCTACTCAAGCTGAAATCAGATGATCAGCATTTTGACGAGTGGACTCAAGTCTTGTTTGATCAAGCGCTCTTGGCTGAGGGTGGTCAATTGAATGATCCGGCTGCTTATGTAAAGCGTATTAATCATCTCTTACTTGCTTAATCTGCTGAAGGCCTAAAGAAAACCCCGATTTGCATTACGCAGGTCGGGTTTTTTATTTTCTTGTTACTAGAGATGTTAAGTATTACTGCGGAGCTTTAGCTGGTTGATTTTTTTTCCCAGCGTTATAACCAGAGTTGTACTCAGAAGCCTGCTCTTTTTTATAGGCATCGTATACGTAACCAGAAGCCGCACCAACTGCTGCGCCACCGACTGCACCCCAGATTGGGTTACCGTGGAAAATAGCTGTACCAACTGCACCAGCAGCTGCACCGATACTAGCGCCAGATAAAGTGCGCTGCTCTGTATTACTCATGTTCGAGCAACCTGCGATTGCTAGGGTTGCTGCAGTAATAGCGATCATTTTTTTCATATCAACTGTTCCTTAGTCTATAGATTGAATTGGCCAAATAGCTTAGTGGCTTAGATTATTTTTTGGCACAAGGAAAGCGTGATGCCAAGAAGCCTAAGAAAACACCTGCTGCTGGTTTATCAGCAGTTTGTTGATTGGTTTGGCTAAATTTTACAAATTCACCAATTACTTCGTCACGTGACGGTGCTGGTTGCTTTACGCAAATATATGGCATTGCGTGTTGTGGGTGGCGTGTAGCCAAATATGTGTCGTAAATGGCAGTTGTATAGCCGATACAGTAGCTACGTGACTCCGGGCTAGCAGGGAATTTACAAACGTTTACAAGTTCTTGGGTGCTCAGTACCTTCACTTTTTCTTGAGCATGGGTTAAGCCAGAAAATGCGCCTAAGGCGGTCAGTAGAACTAAAACTTTTTTCATGGGTTCTCTCTTGGGTGTATGTAATTTTTATAATAAACCATATTTAAGGGCATTAATTGCACTAAATGAGTGCATTAATGCCCAAATTCGGTCTTAATATTCCCCATAATGATGCAAAAAACATGGGGAGTTATTTCGGTGGAAAATTTGAAATCAGGCAGTGATGTCTTATTTATTTTGCTAGGCGCAATCATGGTCCTGGCTATGCACGCGGGATTTGCATTTCTTGAGCTCGGCACTGTACGCAAAAAAAACCAAGTAAATGCTTTGGTCAAAATCTTGGTGGACTTTGCAGTGTCAACCGTTGCCTATTTCTTTATTGGCTATAGCATTGCTTACGGCGTTGATTTTTTCTCTGGTGCCGAAATCTTGGCCGAGAAAAATGGCTATGAACTAGTCAAATTCTTTTTCCTGCTGACCTTTGCTGCTGCTATTCCAGCCATTATCTCTGGCGGCATTGCAGAGCGTGCAAAGTTTAATCCTCAACTGATTGCTACTTTTATTCTGGTAGGTTTCATCTACCCATTCTTCGAAGGTATTGCCTGGAATCAGCATTACGGTATTCAAGCGTGGATCAAGACGCTGACCGGTGAAGAGTTTCATGACTTTGCGGGATCGGTTGTAGTCCATGCGGTGGGTGGTTGGATCGCATTGCCAGCCATCATTCTCTTGGGTGCTCGTCGCGGTCGCTACACCAAGGATGGCAACGTTGCGGCGCATCCACCATCTAGCATTCCATTCTTGGCATTGGGTGCTTGGATTTTGGCGGTAGGTTGGTTTGGATTTAACGTGATGAGTGCGCAGACAATAGATAAAGTCAGTGGCTTAGTGGCCATGAATTCTCTGATGGCGATGGTTGGCGGCACTTTGGCTGCATGGGTGATTGGTCGCAATGATCCAGGCTTTACTTATAACGGGCCATTAGCTGGCTTGGTAGCGGTTTGTGCTGGCTCAGATCTAATGCATCCAATGGGTGCTTTAGTGGTTGGCTTAATTGCTGGCGCTCTCTTTGTCTATATGTTTACCTTAGTGCAAAACCGCTGGAAGATTGACGATGTTTTGGGTGTGTGGCCCTTACATGGTCTATGCGGTTTATGGGGTGGCTTGGCTGCGGGTATTTTTGGTGCAAAAGCACTGGGCGGTCTTGGTGGAGTAACTTTCGTAGGGCAGTTGATTGGAACTGGCTTAGGGGTTGCCATTGCCCTCTTCAGTAGTTTTTTGGTCTATGGATTGCTAAAAGCTATTCTAGGTATCCGGATGTCACAAGAAGAAGAGTACGAAGGTGCTGATTTAAGTATTCATCGGATTTCTTCCACTCCTGATCGTGAGCCTAACTGGTAGGCTATCTTAAATATAGCCATTACCTATAATGAGTCATGGCTATATTTGAACTAGATGGAAATGCTCCTCGCTTAGACGAGGGAGCTTGGGTTGCCGAGAGCGCAGAAGTCATTGGTAGAGTCGAGCTTCATAAAAATGCGAGTGTGTGGCCCAAGGTTGTGATCCGTGGCGATAACGATCTGATACAAATTGGCGAGGGCAGTAATGTGCAAGATGCTTCTATCTTGCATACCGATCCCGGGTACCCCCTCATTCTGGGTAAGTACGTTACTGTCGGACATCAAGTGATGCTCCATGGTTGTCAAATTGGCGACGGCAGTTTGGTGGGTATTGGCGCAGTCATTTTGAACGGGGCCAAAATTGGTAAGAACTGTTTAGTGGGTGCCGGAGCATTGGTTACTGAGGGTAAAGAATTCCCTGATGGCTCGATGATTTTAGGCTCACCTGCTAAGGCAGTGAAGACGCTGACTCCAGAGCAAGTTGCTGGCATCGAAGATATTGCTAGACGCTACGTCATTAATGCAGAGCGTTACGCTAAGACGCTGAAGAAGATTGCTTAATTGCCGACTACTTCATTAGCCCCTACCTACAAACGGCATATTGGTCGCCATGATA
>CANGWT010000041.1 GCA_947457745.1 Burkholderiaceae bacterium
GAATGCATTGCCTGCTTGGTATTGGACTGGCAACACCAAGATGAAGTGTATGCAGCAGGCGATAGACCAAACCCTGGAGTATGGTTATGCCCACCATATTCAACGCCTGATGGTGACTGGTAACTTTGCATTGCTTGCAGAAATCTTGCCAAAAGAGGTATGTGACTGGTATTTGGCGGTCTATGTTGATGCGATTGAGTGGGTGGAGTTGCCTAATACGGCAGGTATGGCCTTATTTGCGAGTGGTGGCCGTTTTACTAGCAAGCCTTATATTGCGAGTGGCGCCTACATCAAAAGAATGAGTAACTATTGCGACTCCTGCCAATACAAGCCTGAGATCCGATTTGGGGAGGGTGCTTGCCCGATGACGACCCTCTATTGGAACTTCCTGATTAAGCATCGGACCCAATTTGAGGCTAGCCCCCGTACTCGGCTGATGACTGCGAACCTATCCCGTATTAGCGATACAGATCAGCAGGCAATCGTGCACCACGCCAAAGGCCTTCTAGGGGATTTAAAGTCCCTCTGAGAGACTTACTCTATTTATAGCTCTAAAAAACGCATTTTGTGAATTTGTGTCACACTTTCACTATATAAATCAGCAGGTTAAAAAAGTCATGAGAATTGAAGATACTGATCCAGCACGGCATGCTGGCATTGAATATCCCATGGAAGTGGGTGCGCCTGTATTTGCACCGATTAAGGTCTTAGAAGAAAAAGACAAGGCGGTCAATGTCGCGCGCCAGAACGCAAAGCTTGAATACGATCGCATCATGGAGCAAGCTGAAGTATTAATGAAGCAGGCGCGCGCTCTTCAGGCTCGTTTGGATGCAACGGAAATGGTCCATGGCGCTAAATTTAGTTTTAATCCCCTTCATGGAAAAACCTATCACCTCTATTTCGATAGCCGCATTGGCACAAATGTATTGATTCAAAATGGGCCTGATCAGTGGAGTTGCGGCATTCCAGATGCCTGGACTTATTCGATGGCAGTCAAAAAGCTTGGGGACAGTACCTGGGCTATCGTTGAAGAGGACGAGGTCGTCTCTTCCTCTATTGCAGTAAGATAATTTTTTTATAAAAATAATAAGGTGACTTGTGACAACTGCTCGAATTGTTAGTCTTTCAGAACTCGGCAACGCCGATGTGATTCAGTTAATCGATAAAGAGCTTCCAGCTCCAGGAAAAGGCGAAGTGCAACTTCGTCAAACTGCTATTGGTTTTAACTTCATTGATGTGTACCAGCGCTCTGGTGTTTATCCCTTGGAATTACCAACGGGTTTAGGTCATGAGGCAGTTGGTGTAGTTGAGGCGCTTGGTGAAGGTGTTACTCGATTCAAGCTGGGCGATCGTGTAGCGTACATTAATGCCGGTATTGGCGCTTATGCCAGTGCGCGCAATGTTGCAGTGGATAAGTTGGTTGCAGTGCCAGACAATGTATCTGATGAAATTGCTGCTGCTGTGTTTTTTAAAGCAATGACTGCCCAATACTTAGTTCAAAAAACCTACAAGGTGAAAGCTGGAGATGTCGTCTTAGTTCATGCTGCCGCTGGTGGTGTTGGCCAAATTCTATCGGGATGGGCAAAATCTTTGGGTGCGTTTGTAGTAGGTACAGTAGGATCCGAAGCTAAGTTTGCCGTAGCAAAAGAAGCGGGCTGTGATGCTGTATTGGACTACTCAAAACCAAATTGGGTCGAAGAGTTTATGAAGGCAACAGGTGGTCGTAAAGCGAATGTAGTTTATGACTCGGTTGCTAAGACTACTTTCTTGGGATCACTCGATTGTGCTGCACCATTTGGAATGGTGGCTTTATTTGGCGCTGCTTCTGGACCTGCTCCCGAGATTCAGCCAGAGATTCTGAATAAGAAGGGTTGCCTCTTCTTAACTAGACCTTCCGTATTCCCACATAACGCTACGCCAGAATTGCTTCAAGAAAATGCTCGTGCAGTATTTGATGCAATTGCAGAAGGCCGCGTGAAAGTGCAGATCGGTGCCAAGTTTAAGCTCGAGCAGGCTGCTGATGCTCACAGAGCTGCAGAAGGTAGAAAAGTTTTGGGTGCAATCGTAATTACTCCGTAAACAAAAAGCTGAGTTATGAGAGCCCCGCTACGGCGGGGTTTTTTATTGACATGGCGTAGTAGTTTGTTTTTCGGAGACATGCAATCTCTAAAAATTGATGCAGCGCGATATAAAGCTAAGTTCCGCTTTCTCCGCTATAGTTCGACAAGATAGATCATAAAACTCGGAGGCAGTGATGCGCAGATATATTTTGTTGGACACTTTTTTAGTTGGGATTGCGGCTGCATGTTTCATGGCTTCCTCAGTATCCGCTCAAGCTCAAGCGCCTAGTAAATCTAGTGCACAGCCTGTAACAGATGTTCTGTGGTTAGGTCAGGCTGGATTTCGCATTAAAAGTCCCGGCGGCAAGGCAATCTTGATCGACCCCTGGATTACTGGTGGCCCTAAAACCCCAGCCATTTATAAGAACGATTTGTCTGCTATTGGCCCAATTGATTTGTTATTGGTAACGCATGCTCACGTCGATCATATTGGCGATGCACCTGCACTTGCAAAAATGAATAACACCAAGTTGTACGGACCCGCAGATATGGTGACCCCATTGATTACCTTGGGAATATTGCCTGCCGATCTTGGTCATCGCTTCAACAAAACTGGTCGTGTTACACCATTGCCTGGCATCAAGGTTACGGCAGTACAGGCTGAGCACTCCTCCTTACTAGTATGGAAGAATCCGGCAACTGAAAAGATGGAGTCTCATGCAGCAGGCGAAGCGATGGGCTACATCATTGAGCTTGAGAATGGCTTCAAAATTTGGCATATGGGTGATACGGGGCTTTTTGGCGATATGAAGTTTATTGGCGAGCATTACAAGCCAGATTTGGTCATGATCCCTATTGGTGGTAATTTCACTATGGCGCCGGACGATGCTGCCTTCGCTTTACGAACCTGGGTAAAGCCAAAAATGGTTATACCAATGCATTACAACTCCAATCCATTGGCGAAGGGCACCTTGGCCGAATTCCAAGAGGCCATGAAGGGCAGCACGATTAAGATTATTCCCATGACTGAGGGGCAGACAGTTCAGTTCTAATTAGTGGAATGCACTGTTAAATAGGAATTTTATGGACTCTATTTCACCTGAAGTCAGGATGCAGCTCGCGCCCAATGGCGTTCTATCGGCTGCAGTGTATTTGGGTAACTTCTTGCTAGTGACTGGTCGGTCGTCTTCTGGAGAGCCTACTGGTATCGCGCCTGACATCTGCCGAGCGATTGCAAAACACTTGGGTGTGAAATTAAATTTGCAGGGCTTTAATACGCAAGACGAGGTTGTCGAGGCCGCTGTCAGTGGAAGATGTGGCATCTCTTTATTAGGCTCCGATCCCGCGCGCGCTCAGAAGGTCAGTTTTACTCCTGCTTACGTAGAGCTAGAGGCCTGCTATTTGGTTCCCGCAAATTCAACTATTACAGAAATATCTCAAGTAGACCAGCCGGGGATTCGAATTGCATCCTTTTATAAGAGTGCTTATGACCTTTGGTTACAGCGTAATCTAAAACATGCCAGCTTAGTGCATGCCGATAGTGTGAAGGCGAGCAATGAATTATTCGTCAGCGAGAAATTAGATGCTTTGGCAGGCTTGAAAACTGGCCTAGTTACTGCCTCTCAAGATATTCCTGGATCGAGAATTCTGGATGGCCAATTTACTGGAATACAGCAAGCGATTGCCACACAAAAAACACATCTAGAGTCGATTGAGTTTTTGAATGCTTGTGTAGAAGAATTCATTAGATCTGGTTTGGTGGCTGATCTCATTAGGCAATATCAGGTACAAGGTTTATCGGTTGCATCGCCCCCTCAAATATCTTCAGAAAAATAATATGCAAAAGTTACTCCTAGCCCTCATTTTGGGCTCACATTTTTTGACTCATCAAGCTGCAATTGCTCAAGTAGCCACTTACCCAAATCATCAAATTAAGATCATCTCTCCATTTGCTACTGGTGGTATCGCTGATGGTTTTTCACGAATTATTGCCCAGGGATTAAGTGAGGCTTATGGGCAGCCAGTGATTGTGGAAAACAAAACGGGGGGTGGAGGTAATATCGGTACTGATTTTGTGGCCAAATCACCGGCAGATGGTTACACCTTGATCATGGGCAGTATTGGCACGCATGCAGTAAACCCCTACTTAGTGAAGAGCATGCCCTATGACCCCTTCAAGGATTTTGTGCCAGTAGCTTTTGTACTTGATGCCGAGGGTTTATTGGCTGTTAATCCTAGCGTCCCGGTGAAAAATGTCAGTGAGCTCATTAACTACATCAAAGCTAATCCAGGAAAAGTATCTTATGGGTCGGGTGGTATTGGTACTGCTAGTCATTTGGCAGGAGAACTTTTTATTCTCACCGCAAAGGTTGATATGACGCATATCCCTTATAAGGGAAATGCATTGGCGATTACTGATTTGATTGGCGGCCAAACTCAATTGATGTTCGCCACGATGCCAACAATTCTGCCTTACGTAAAGACCGATAAATTACGTGGCTTAGCGGTAACAGGCGCTACAAGAGATCCTTCGATGCCTGATTTGCCGAGTATTAGCGAGACACTGCCTGGATTTGATGTCAAAAATTGGATTGGTTTATTCGCACCCGCAGGTACTCCCCCAGCAATTGTGAAGAAGCTTAACGCGGAAGTGGGAAAAATAATGCAACAGCCTGCCGTTCAGAAAAAGCTAGAGTCAGAGGGGGCGAAGTATTACGCCATGTCACCCGAGGCTTTTGGATCGTTTCAGAAGAAAGAATCAGCCCGCTGGGGCAAGATCATTAAAAGCGCCGGTATTAAGCCTGAATAGCATCATGAGGGGTGCTTCCCCCTCACTCCGCATATAATTGCCTAAGCGCTTGAATTAAAAGAAATTTATTCTTTAAATACTGTTTTAGGTGGTTTGACAGCCCCATGTGGGTCTTGGACAATGCCTGAGGTGGTTTGATTCAAGCCATTTCTTCCAATGACAGCGACTAATTCCTTCTACCCAGCATCTTCATCTATAGCCCTCGAAGCTCGGGCGATCGCTTGCGTGCGCGGTGATCGAGAGCTTTTTTCAGGCCTTGATTTAGAGTTATTTGCTGGGCAGTGCCTCCATATTCGTGGCGAGAATGGCGTTGGTAAAACGAGCCTCTTGCGCTTACTCACTGGCTTGGCTTCCCCTGAGTCTGGTGAGGTACTTTGGTATGGCCATTCCATCAAAAAACAAGCATCGGAATATCACAGCAAACTTTTGTTTTTAGGTCATCGAGATGCACTAAAAGAAGACCTCAGTGCTATTGAGAATTTGCGTATGTATGCAGCGATCGATGGCATTGCGCTCTCTGAGCAAGATGCTTTTGCTAGCTTATGGCGATTTGGCCTGAAGGGGCGCGAAGACCTGCCTATCCATTGTTTATCAGCGGGACAGAAAAAACGTGTGCTGATGGCGCGCATGCTAACGCGAGGGGCGCAAGTCTGGATTTTGGATGAGCCCTTTAATGCTTTAGACGTCCATGCCGTGGGGGAGTTACAAGATTTGATAGTCGAGCATCTTCAGGGTAATGGTTTGGTAGTGCTGACAAGTCATCAGCCCTTAGTGATTCCCGGTTTGCGAGTATTGGATCTATGAGCGCTTTCATCGCCATTATCCATCGCGATCTATTGCTAGTGATGCGTCGCAAGAGCGAGGTCCTCACTGCATTATTTTTCTTTGTGATTGTGACGAGCTTGTTCCCATTAGGGATTGGTGCTGATACTGCCTTGTTGAGAAAGATTGCGCCTGGCGTGATTTGGGTTGCGGCCTTACTCTCGACCTTACTTGGTTTACAGCGGATGTTTGCAGCTGATTACGCAGACGGCACTCTCGAGCAACTGGTCTTGTCCCCGAATGCATTTACCGCCTTAGTATTTGGCAAGATCGTCGCCCATTGGCTGGTGTGTGGGCTACCCTTGGTTTTGTTGGCGCCAGTGATCGGCATTCAGTTTGACTTAGATGGCCAGTCTTTAAGAGTACTGATGGCAGCCTTATTACTCGGAACACCTGTTTTATCCTTGCTAGGCTCGGTTGGAGCGGCTCTCACCCTTGGGGTCAGGGGTGGTAGCGTATTGATGAGCCTCCTGATCTTGCCGCTCTATATTCCTGTTTTAATCTTTGGGGCAGGTGCCGTATACGCCAGCAGTGTAGGACTTGATATCACAGGGCATTTTTCACTGTTGGGCGCTTTATTGATTTTGGCATTAGCATTTGTACCTTGGGTTAGTGCGAGCGCTGTAAAGATTGCTATCGAATGAGTAATGTAAATAATTTATCTTCTAGTCACGTAATGAGCTGGTTCAAATTCTCGAGTCCGAGCGCATTTTATCCACTAGCTGGAAAGATGATTCCTTGGTTCTGGGCGCTCACCATTATTTTTGGAGCTGCTGGCTTGTGGGTGAGTTTCTTTGTGGCGCCAGTAGATGCAGTGCAAGGTCAGGGTTACCGCATTATTTTTGTTCATGTACCCGTCTCTTGGATGTCGATGTTCATTTATATAGTGATGGCTATATGGGCGGGATTAGGCCTGATATTCAATACTCGCCTATCGGCCATGATGGCTCAGGCCCTGGCCCCGATCGGTGCCTGGATGGCTTTCTTATCCTTGTGGACTGGTGCATTTTGGGGCAAGCCTATGTGGGGTGCTTGGTGGGTATGGGACGCACGCTTAACTTCGGAATTAATCCTACTTTTTTTGTATCTCGGTTTTATCGCCCTGCAGGCCTCTATTGATAATGTACGCCGTGCCGATAAAGCGGGTGCGATCTTGGCCTTGGTAGGCGTTGTGAATGTACCTATTATTTATTTTTCAGTGAAATGGTGGAATACCTTGCATCAAGGCGCTTCTGTTTCGCTAAGCAAGGCACCAGCAATGGCCCAAACCATGCTTTGGGGGATGTTGTTGATGGCCCTATGCTTATGGATGTACTCAATTGCAGTAGGGTTAATGCGGGTGCGCGCCATCATTTTGGAGCGTGAGGCTCATACTGATTGGGTTAGGCAATTAAATGAGGTGAAGCGTTAATGTGGAATAGTTCGGCTGAATTCTTTGCCATGGGTGGTTACGCCCTATATGTATGGTGCAGCTTTGCTGCCTGCGCCTTGGTGTTCTTATTAGAGCCCCTGGCTGTTCTGGCGCGCCATCAGACAATCATACGCAGACTGCAGCGTGAAGTTTTAGCTGAGCAGTTTGATCAAAAAGGTGGCAAGTGAAACCAAGACATAGGCGAGCTGCCATTATTGTTGGCGCACTGATTGCCATTAGCATCGCAGCAGTATTAATTCTGAATGCCCTCAACAGCAATATTGCTCTGTATGTCACACCGAGTGAGGTAGCTGCTGGTAAGTCACCGGCTGGTCAAGTCTTCCGCATTGGTGGCATGGTCAAGGATGGATCGGTTAAGCGAGATGGTTTAACGGTGAACTTTGTGATTACCGATATGGTGAAAGATATTCCGGTGGCATACACTGGCATTCTTCCCGATTTATTTAAAGAGGGTAAGGGCGCCGTGATTCAAGGTCGCCTTGATCCAAGTGGGCAATTTGTTGCGAGTGAAGTATTGGCTAAGCATGATGAGAACTATATGCCTCCAGAGGCAAAGCATGCTTTAGAGCAGGCTCAAAAAAATGGAAATAAATAATGATTCCTGAATTTGGGCATTACGCACTAATACTGGCCTTATGTATCGCCATCATTCAAGGGACACTTCCATTGGTCGGCGCACATCAAAGTCGCCGTGAATGGATTTTGTTAGCAAGACCAGCTGCACAAACTGTTTTTCTATTGCTCGGTATTGCATTTGTGATTTTGGCCTGGAGCTTTTACTCCAATGATTTTTCTGTTCTTTATGTAGCAGAGCATTCAAATTCACAAATGCCCGTCATTTATCGCTTGGGTGCCGTATGGGGCGGTCATGAAGGCTCTCTATTACTCTGGGTTTTCTTGCTATCGACCTGGACATTTTTAGTGGCTCAGCTATCGAAGGCGCTAGATGAATTTATGGTGGCGCGTGTGATTGGCGTATTGGGTTTGGTGACTACCGGTCTGCTATTGTTCGTGATCGCCACCTCCAATCCTTTTGAGAGGCTATTACCAGCCGCTCAGGATGGAAGATCCCTCAATCCACTCCTGCAAGATCCAGGCTTAGTGTTTCATCCGCCAATGTTGTATATGGGATATGTTGGTTTCTCAGTAGCTTTTGCATTCGCGATTGCATCTTTGTTATCCGGGCGTTTAGATGCTGCTTGGGCGCGCTGGTCGCGTCCATGGACAACGGCTGCTTGGGTATTTCTCACTCTAGGTATTGCATTGGGTTCTTGGTGGGCTTATTACGAACTCGGTTGGGGTGGTTGGTGGTTCTGGGATCCTGTGGAGAATGCATCATTCATCCCTTGGCTGGTGGGTACCGCCTTACTCCATTCGCTTGCGGTTACCGAGAAGCGCGGCGGCTTTAAGAGTTGGACGGTGTTGTTAGCAATTACTGCTTTCTCACTTTCGCTTTTAGGAACCTTCTTAGTTCGATCTGGAGTGCTCACTTCAGTACATGCATTTGCAACTGATCCTACACGCGGTGTCTTTATTTTGATTTTCTTGGTACTGGTGGTGGGCTCTTCCTTAACGCTTTACGCTTGGCGCGCTCCCAAAAGTACCCTTGGCGGTAAGTTCAGCTTAACATCGCGTGAAACCTTTATCTTGCTTGGTAACGTTTTCTTAGTAGTGTCTGCTGCATCAGTACTCTTGGGCACTCTCTACCCTTTATTAATAGATGCTCTGCATCTAGGAAAGATCTCGGTAGGGCCCCCATATTTCAATAGCGTCTTTGTGCCCATCATGATTCCTTTATTAGTACTGATGGGAATTGGGCCTTGGACAAGCTGGAAGAACTCCAATCTCTTAGATGTGATTAAGCGCTTATGGATTGCAGCCTTAGCGGCAGTGATTGCAGCGGCTTTAATTCCGTTTGCTATGGGCGAATTTACTTGGCTCAGTAGCCTTGGTTTCTTATTGGCTTTCTGGGTGATTACTTCCGGGGTGCTACAAATTATTCGCCAAGCAAAAGCAGGCAAGCCAACGCGTTCATTTATTGGTATGCAGGTAGCCCATTTAGGGATCGCAGTCTTTACGATTGGCGTCACTATGGTGGGTAGCTATCAAGAGGAAAAAGATGTGCGTATGCTTGCCGGTGAAAGTGTGAGTGTCGGCGGCTATGACATTCAACTTCAGGGTGTTGGAGCAGTTCCTGGTCCGAACTATAAAGCGATGCAAGGTACTTTCTTATTGAGCCGTAATGGGAAACTAGAAGCTACGATGTATCCAGAAAAGCGCAGTTATTTTTCATCATCGATGCCTATGACCGAGGCGGCGATTGATGCCAGTCTTACTAGAGATATCTACGTTTCATTGGGTGAAGAGTTGGACGACAAGGCATGGGCAGTCCGGGTTTACTACAAGCCTTTTGTTGATTGGATTTGGGGTGGTTGTGTATTGATGGCTCTAGGTGGTTTGCTGGCGATGTCCGATAAACGCTATCGCATGAAGTTGAAAAAGGCAGCAGCATGAAAGCCAAGTTTTTAATTCCACTGATTTTGTTTGTCATCTTGGTTGGATTTTTAGCGGTAGGCTTAAATCGTGACCCACAGGAAATACCTTCGCCACTGATTGGTAAGCAAGCGCCTGCCTTTGAATTGCCTCAGCTGGCAGACCCTCAAAAAACCTTTTCGCCAGAGAATATGAAAGGCAAGCCGTGGATTTTGAATGTCTGGGCCTCTTGGTGCGTTGCTTGCCGTGAAGAGCACCCCGTTCTTGTTGAGCTGGATAAATTACAAGTAGCACCAATTATTGGATTGGATTACAAAGATAAGCGTGACGATGCGATGGCCATGCTAACTCGTCAAGGCAACCCCTACCTTTTATCGGCTTTTGATGCCAATGGCCGAGTGGGTATTGATTATGGTGTCTATGGCGTTCCAGAGACCTATGTGATTGACAAGGCTGGCGTCATTCGGTTTAAACATATTGGACCGATCACGATGGAATTACTTCGTAAGAAGATCGTTCCTTTGTTAGATGAGCTCAAATAATGTCGAGAAAGACGCTTCAATCCCTCTTGTTCACTTTTGTCCTACTGTCTTCTATCGGTGCGTCTGCTAAAGATGCAGTACCTTTGGCTGATGATCCAGTCACAGAGCAGCGTCTTATTGTGATTTCGGAAGAAATGCGTTGCTTAGTTTGTCAGAATGAATCCCTTGCAGGCTCACGCTCTGATTTGGCAAATGACTTGCGCCGAGAAATTCGTATCCTGATTAATGAGGGTAAGACTGACGAGCAAATTCGGAATTTTATGGTGGAGCGTTATGGCGACTTCGTTTTATATCGTCCACCTATGAAACCGATCACTTGGCTCCTATGGATAGGCCCTTTTATTATTTTGCTCGCAGGAATTATTGGCTTAATGGTTTATCTGCGTCGCAGAAATCAGGCTGTGCCCAGTACCACGCTATCTGAAGCAGATAATCGTCGAATTGATGCACTACTTCAGGATGCTAAGTCCAGTTCAATAGAAAATACACATGACTAGTTTTGTAATATCTGCCCTCCTGTTGTTGGTCCTAGTCTTGGTGCTGCTGTTGCGCCCATTATTTTTTCCTGCAAAAGAATCTGCGACCTCGCGTCGTCAGATGAATGCAGCTATCTATCGGGAAGAACTTGATAAGCTCGAGGCTGATCGTTTGGCGGGTGCTGTAGATAGCCATAGCTATGAGCAGACTCATGCAGAAATGCGTCAGCGGCTTTTTCAGGATACAGATGAAGCGGATGATCACGCGGTACTGGGCTCACCTCAGAAAACCATCATTGGGATTTGTTTTTTTGTAGCAATACTTTCAGCGGGTTTCTATTTCTACCTAGGTGATGCCGCCCAGATTGCCCAGAAGGGTACTGAGAAACCGATGACTCAAGAGTCAATTGAAAAGATGGTTGAAGAGTTTGCCGTCAAGATGGATAAGGAGCCTGATAATCTCAAGGGTTGGGCTATGCTAGCCCGCTCCTATCGAATTTTGGGTCGCAATACTGAGGCTGCAAATGCCTATGCTCGTGCAGGCTCTTTTGTTGATTCGGATCCACAATTATTGGCTGACTATGCCGATGTATTAGCGGCTAATGCGAATGGTAATTTTGCTGGGAAGCCACAGCAACTCATTAATAAGGCATTAACCCAAGATCCAAATAATTTGCTAGCTCTTTGGCTGTCTGGTACTGCTGCTTTTAATGCGCAGAACTATAAAGCTGCAGTGCAGACCTGGGAGAAGTTGGCTAAGCAATTGCCCGCCGAGTCCGATGAGGCGCGTGCGATCACAGCTTCTATTGCGGAGGCCCGTAGTAAGGGTGGCCTTGCGCCAGCTAATACGCCAGCAATTAGTAAGCAAGGCGTAAGCGGACAAGTAGAGATTGCGCCAGAACTGAAGTCTAAAATTAAAGCAGGCGATGTTTTGATGGTGATTGCCCGTAAGCCAGGTGAGCGTATGCCAGTAGCTGTTCTCAAAACTTCGGTTACTGCATTCCCAATCAACTTTGTTTTAAATGATGCTTTGGCAATGAGTCCTAATGCATTGATTTCTCAAATACCTGAAGTGTCGGTTGAGGTACGTATTTCAAAAACAGGAATGGCAATGCCAGAACCTGGTGACCTGATATCTGCACCGCAAACGATCAAGGTTGGCACGACCAATGCTCGCCTCGTCATTGGGCAGATTAGGCCTTAATTAGCCCCGACCAACAAATGGCATATTGCTTGCCATGATGGTCATCGACAGAATATTGCTCTCTAAAGGTAGTTGAGCCATCTGGCTGCAAAATGCCGGCAGCTGAATTCATTATTGCCCTAATGGTTCTTTACCCCCCCATCTCATCCCGAAATAATTCGAATCTATTCATTCCGCTCTGAATGCTTGGGCTCGGGGCATAATGGCAAAAACAAAAAGAATTCTTATGAACTTCATACGTAAAAATATCTATAACCCAATTGCAGTGGGTGCTACCTTCTTCGTTCTGGTTGCCTTACTTTTTTCCACGTTATGGGTACTGGTGCCACCACCACCTCGTTCTATTGAATTAGCAACAGGTTTTCCTACGGGCTTGTACCAAAAATTCGGTGAAAGACTCCAGAGTGAACTTGCTGAGCAAGGCGTATCTATGAAATTACGTACGACCGGCGGAACAGGTGACAACTTAGCTTTACTGAGTGACCAGAACTCCGGTGTAGATTTTGCAATGGTGCAGGGTGGCGTGGCTGACCTATCAAAATATCCTGGCTTGGTTTCTATTGCGGGCGTGTTTTATGAGCCGGTATGGGATTGGTACAGAGAGTCTAGTTTCAAAAATGAAGGTGGACGTTTAAGCTTATTGAGCCAATTAAAAGGCAAGCGCGTCTCGATTGGTAATGATGGTCGTGGTACCTTAACTTTGACCTCTCAACTGCTTA